>JAYTKX010000174.1:0-10009 GCA_043729865.1 Methanobacteriota archaeon | reverse complement strand
TCCTGATCGCTACAGGAACAGGAGCTGCATATGTTATTAGCGCTGCAGCAACTTTCCTTGATCTTGGTGAAGCATACAAACATACCTATTTTGACACAGCAGCACTTCTGATCATGTTCATCGTGCTTGGGCGGTATCTTGAAGCCCTGACCAAAGGAAAAACTTCCGAAGCAATAAGGAAGCTAATGGGCTTACAGGCAAAGACAGCCCGTATTATCGTGAACGGCGAAGAAAAAGATATCCCTGTTGAGAATGTCAGTGTCAATGACGTAGTGATAGTAAGACCTGGAGAAAAAATACCTGTTGATGGCAAAGTACTGGATGGTCTTACTGCAATAGATGAATCAATGATCACAGGCGAAAGCATACCGGTTGAGAAAACGGTAGGCTCAGAGGTTATCGGCGCCACAATGAACAAGACCGGGATGATAAAATTCACAGCCACTAAAGTGGGTGCGGATACAGCGCTTGCACAGATAATTAAATTAGTGGAAGATGCCCAGACACAGAAAGCTCCCATCCAGAAAATTGCAGATGTTGTAGCAGGACATTTCATTCTTGGAGTCCATGTGCTTGCCCTTCTAACTTTCTTTTTCTGGTTCTTTATCGGATTTGAATATTTCAATGTTCCCGCAACTTTCGGTATGGGAATGATATCTCCATTTCTCTTTTCACTTTTGATATCCATAACAGTCCTGATAATCTCATGCCCATGCGCTGTGGGGCTTGCCACGCCTACTGCGATAATGGTAGGCACAGGAAAGGGAGCCGAGAACGGTATTCTGATAAAGGGCGGTGAGGCGCTTGAGCGTGCGCAAAAACTTGATACTATTGTATTTGATAAGACAGGAACGCTTACAAAAGGTGAGCCTTCACTAACTGATGTCATAGCCATTAAAGGAACTGAGAACGAGATCCTGAGGCTTGCCGCTGTTGCCGAGAAGGGGTCAGAACATCCCCTGGGCGAAGCTATATTGAAAGGCGCTAAAGAACGCGGTATAGAGGTCCCGGATGCTGAAAGCTTCAAGGCGATCCCGGGAAGAGGAATAGAAGTAAAATTCGGTGGAAAGCGGGTCCTTGTCGGAACGCGAAAACTGATGACCGAGAACAATTTAGACATCACACCCCTGAATAGCAGGATGGAAGAACTCGAAAAACAGGGAAAAACTGCCATGCTTGCATCATCCGATAATGAAATAGTAGGGATAATAGCTGTTGCCGATACCCTGAAAGAACATTCAAAGGACGCAGTGAGTGAACTTCATAGCATGGGATTTACGGTCGCCATGATCACCGGAGATAACAGGCGGACAGCGGATGCAATCGCAAAACAGGTAGGTATCGACATTGTATTGTCAGAAGTGCTGCCTGAGGAAAAAGCATCCCAGATAAAGAAACTCCAGGCTGAAGGGAAAAAAGTGGCGATGGTAGGCGATGGAATTAATGATGCGCCTGCACTTATGCAGTCGGATGTTGGTATCGCTATCGGAAGCGGTACAGATGTTGCGATCGAGTCGGCACAAATCGTCCTGATAAAAAGCGACGTGCGCGATGTGGCAAAAGCCATACGCCTTAGCAAGCTTACATTGAACAAGATAAAGCAGAACCTGTTCTGGGCTTTCTTCTATAACACTGTAGGAATACCTATAGCTGCCGGAATTCTCTATCCGTTCACGGATCCACCGTTTTTGTTAAATCCAGCACTTGCAGCAGCCGCAATGGCAACAAGCTCTGTTTCTGTGACATTGAACACGCTTTTAATGAAGCGAATAAAACTTTAGAGGTGAGTTATGGAGAATAAAACCGGATTTTACAGTGTTGCAGCAAGTACGGTAACATCGATATTGATCGTGGTATTATTTTATATATTTGCGATCCAGAAAGTTGATCCATCCGCGCAATACATTTATAGTAATACCGATGTGTATGCGGGAATGGTTTATGTATTCATCCTTTCGATGATAGTATCGGTTTCCATATGGCCGGAAGTAATTGAAAAAAGGCTAAAGAAACAATAACGGGAATATTTAGGGATATACCCTTTATCTTCTTAGCCCTCCTTTCATTATCCTTCCACTTTTCCATCTCTGAAATGGATGATCCTGTCCGCCTTTTCGCCTATTTCTGAACTATGTGTTACCATAACAATTGTCTGCCCTTGCTCCATATTCAATTTCCTGAAAAGTTCGATAATTTCTATCGAAGTTCTGGTATCTAAGTTACCCGTCGGCTCATCCGCCAGGAGTATTTTCGGGCTGTTGGCAAGACTTCTTGCAATAGTAACACGCTGCTGCTGCCCACCAGATAATTCTGACGGAAGGTGGTGGAGCCTGTCGCCAAGACCAACGAGGTCAAGAAGCTCCTTCGCCCGTTCCTTATAATTGGGCTGCTTATTCAGCATCATAGGAAACATTACATTTTCAATGGCTGTAAGTTCGTTAAAGAGATTAAAGAACTGGAATATAAAGCCCATGTGCTTTAACCTGTACTCAGCTCTCGCGCTGCTGTTCATCGTTGTCACATCGTTGCCGTCTATGTATATATCCCCTGATGTCGGGGTATCAAGCATACCGATCATGTTCAGGAAAGTTGACTTGCCGCAACCTGATGGACCCATGATGGCAATAAATTCCCCCTGTTCTATAGAACTGTCAACACCGTTGAGCGCTTGAACATCGACTTTGCCAAGTGTATAATTTTTTTTAAGATCACTGGTTCTGATTATTTCCATTTTAGTTACCCCAGATCGCTTTTATGATGTTCATCCTGCCAGCCACCAGTGCAGGATATATGGCAGCAAGGATGACCGTGAGCATCGTTACCGATGAGGCATCGTAGAAGAGATATGAATATAATCTTGGAGCTATTGAACCCAGGGTCGGGTCTGAAAAAGGGTGTGCCTGCAAATATTTTATACCCATATACCCCAGTGCATCTCCCATCAGGATACCTATTGTACCAAGAACTGCCGCCTCGATAATATATACCGACAATATCTGGACATCCTTCATTCCTATGGCTTTCATTATTCCAATTTGTCTCTGCTTATGAATGATGTTTATATACAGTATCACACCTACCGAAACGGCTGCTGCAAATAATCCGATCGCATTTATTGTAGCGATTATCTCCTTATATGTCCTGATCGTACTCCACATTGACTCCACTTCTTCTTTCCATTCTTTGACTTTTTGCATTCCAAGCTTCCCTGAGACAATATCTTTATACTGTCCTGAGAGAGCTTTATCTGAAAGCTTGATAAGAATAATTGAGGCTTTGTTATTCAGGTTAAGCTGCTCTGCGGCGGTTTCAAAATTAATTATAACTGTGTTGGTATCCATCGCCATTCCTGTCCGCAGTATCCCCCGGATCTTGAACACCCTGGTATTTCCTTTTTCAAATACGATAGTCGCTTCATCCCCTACTCTTGCATTTAATTCATCTGCCAGTCGATACGATATTAAAACCCCTTCTCGATCACTGGCTTTCAGGGTTTCCCCTGAATCGATTTTACTTAACAGCACTGTAACTCTGTTTTCTTTTGAAGGGTCTAAAGCTAAAATCTTTATGGATCTGGATTTTTCTTTATAAGATAAAGCGCCGCCTGCGGTAATTCTCGGAGAATAAGCGATTACTCCTTCCAAACCTTCAAGTTTTTGTTCCTTTATGCCCAGCCCTTCTATGTATCGATCCTTCTCATCAGGATAGATATTGAGGTGACCTGAAGTGGTCTCCATTGTCCTGTCAAGGAAATCATCGGTTATGCCATCCATGACCCCGTTCAGGATAATTATATTTGCCGTTGATAAGGCGATCGCTATTGTAATTAAAAAAAACATTCTTTTATTTTTTTCAGCATCTTTTCTTGCATAAAAGAATACCGCCGACATTTTACCTCCCCCATATGGCTTTAATAATATCCACCCTGCTTGCTTTGATAGCCGGATATACCCCAGCCAGGATAGTTACAGAAAAAGAAATGAGCGTCGCATTATAAAATAGGTAATAACCGAACCTTGCGCTGATCCACGTCTGCATTATAGCGTCGTAAAACGGATTTGCTTCCAGGTATCTGATGGCGAAGTATCCCACAACATTCCCGATGGAAACTCCTATCAGACCAAAAAGCGCAGCCTCTATTATGAAAACCGTAAAAATGAAGGAGTCTGTCGCTCCTATGGCTTTCATTATCCCTATCTGTCTTTTTTTATGAAGTACATTTATGTATATTACTATCCCGACCGAGATTGCGGCTGCGATTAAACCCACTGAGGATATAATAGCCGTAAAACTTTTCCACGCATCGGCAAAACTTAACAAAAACTCGGTCTCTTCCTCCCAGGTTCTGACATTATTTACTTCAAGCTCCCGCATTAACACCGGTTTGAATATGACTGCCATGTCCTTATCCGAAAGCCTGATCAGGATGACAGAAACACTATTATCGATGGCAAGCTGCCTGTTAGCCTCAATTAGAGGCATAATAACTGTGGCACTATCGAAATCCTTATCTCCAGTTCGGACAATTCCTTTGACACTATATACTTTGGCTTTTCCGTTCTCAAAGGCAAGATCCGCTTCATCCCCGACATCTAATTTCAGGTCTTCTGCAAGACGATAGTAAACAAGAATGGCATTCTTATTATTAGAATTTATAGCAGCGCCCCTGTCGAGTTTTTGAAGGAGTTCTGTCACTTTCTTCTCTTTTTCAGGGTCAAGAGCCAGTATTACGATAGGTGCAGAAAGTTCTTTGTAAGATAAGACCCCGCTTGCAGAAAGCCTTGGCGAATATGCTTCTACTTCTTTTAACCCATCCAGCCTCTGTTCCTTTACGCCCAGTCCATCAATGAAACGCTCATTATCATCGGGGTAAATATTTAAATGACCCATCGAAGACTCAACCGTGTTGTCCACGAAATCGTATATCATCCCATCCATAAGTCCATTGATGGCAATTATATTCGCGGTTGCGAAAATTATAGATAATGTTATAAATATGAAAATCTTTTTGTTTTTAAAGATATCTCTTTTTGAATAGAACAGGGCAGAGCGTATGTCAACAGACACTTCCTACCTCCCCCGTCTGAATATTAAAACAAGAGCAAACATCGCGAGAATTGCTAAAACCAGAGTAAAACCTGGAATGCTATGACCACTGTTTCCTGGTTGAGCCGCGGATTGGGGGGTAACTGCTACCCTTTTCTCAACAGTAAAGACCTTATCATGGTTAACAGTGATATCATTCCCCTCTAACAGCACCGAGACCATGTATGTACCTTCGTTTAAATTGTCACTCCACAGGATGTTTACTGTTTTTTCCTTGTCATTTGACATGATAGATGGTGCTGCAATTTCTTTTGTTTCGATGATACTTCCATCCTGTTTCAGGTTGAAGATGATTTTGGCATCCAGGGGAACCATGGACTTGCTTTTAATGGTAGCACTTGCTCCTATGCTGTCGCCATACACTTCGGTTATATCGACATCATTACTGGCTGTAAAATTCGAGCTTGCAGTCAGATAATATTCTGGAATGCCCTGACTGTACAGGTAAACTTTTGCCATGCCTGTATAGTTTTTACCTGCCTCAAGAGCTGCATGCCCATGGTGATCAAGCACGATTTCTCCCCCGCTGCCTGCAGATAATGGAACCTGTTCAACACGTTTGGAATAAATTACCCGCTCCTGCGTCATTAAAACATACTCTATATCGGCAAGAAAAGGTTTAAAGTGTATCTCCTGATGTCGCTCATAAGTCCTTAGAATAAGCTTAAACCCGTTGGAATTTACGCTGAATCCATCCACATAAATTTTATTGAAATAGGCACCATCATCGGGTGGTATGGCAGAATTACTGGAGTCTGCTCCCAGGGCAGAAGGGAAAAGAGTGATCATGAAAAGCAGCAGCAATATACCCGTAATCTTCTTCATGTTCCTCCTTGATATGTGATACTATGTTGGGCGCTTGCCTCCTGGACTGCCATTTTACATACAGGGTCTATTGCCATAATGATCTATTATAATAATGTTCTTATTTCTTAAGTAGGCTATGATTAAAAACTAAAAGAAATTAGCACTGATTCTTTTGTATTTGTAAATAAAGACCTTTATAAAGAACTTAACCCGTGGCCTGATTGCATGAAAAACTTCCGTATTTCATGCCACACACCGTCCCGCAAAACCTCGGCATTCGGGTCATAGGATAATACTGGATAAAGAGAGAATCAATGTTCTTAAACCTGATCTGGGAACGAAACCAAAAGTATATTATGTTGGAATGGACAGGGAAGTGCGATGAGGTAGAGTCTAATCCATAACTCCGCTTATTTACGTGATCTGTGATTCTGTTCTCCCTTCTTTAATTGAATTATACTTATTCCTTTTAAGATTCTTCCAGCCCCAAGCAATATAGGAAGTTTCTCCGCTATCTCGATCCCTGATTTTCTGAGCAATGCTTCAAACTCAGATTTTATAAATTCTATGTAGTATTTGCCCTCATAAAGTTTAACAAAGTGATAAATCAAGAATCTACCGATAGTGTTCTCAGGCAGAGCATAATCAACGATCACTATCATTCCCCCTGGTTTGGTAACTCTGACCATTTCTTTCAATGCTTTTTCTCTTATAGGAAGAAGCATATCATGCAGGGCAAAGGACACACCGGAAACATCAAAGCTGCTATCCTTAAAAGGCAGATTTGAAGCATCTGCGACTGTAAATTTCACATCTTCATAATTATTTTTCTTTTTTGCAACTTTGAGCATGGCTTCTGACAAATCGATACCAGTAACATCATACCCCTTCTTCGCAAATGCAAATGCCTGCTTTCCTGTTCCTGTACCGACATCCAGTATTCTTGAACCATTTCTTGCATTAGTAAAATCCACTACCTTATCCCTTATTCCTGAGAGGGGCATAGTTACAGTATCATAAAAAGGAGCTAATATTTTAAACACATTTTTTACCAGTGAGTAGTACTCTTGTTTCTCGTCCATTATCTTGTGATTTCGATTTTTCATCAACAACAAATTTCTTCAGCCTCTTCCAACAATTTCTTTATTTTTCGATCTTTCAGCCCAGTTTTACTCCTTATATTCCTGAAATCCTCATGAAGCAGGTCTTTTACCAGCATGTATCCTGCATTTGAAAATCTTTTAATGATATCAGGTTGAACTCCTCTTTTTTACCGTTTGCTTTTATGACATACATAAACACGTAACCGTGTCAATGATCAGACCTTTCTTTCGAACTTGAATCTCCTGAGCAGCGCAGAGTTTGCCACAACCGAGAGTGAACTTATTGCCATCGCAGCAGCAGCAATTATCGGATTCAATAGCCCGACGGCTGCTATAGGTATAGCGGCTGTATTATATCCAAGCGCCCAGAACATGTTCTGCTTTATTTTTTTCATCGTGGCTTTGCTCAACTTGATTCCAGCCACCACGTCCCTCAGGTCATCTTTGATCAGGATTATTCCACCGGTCTCTTTTGCCACATCTGAACCGCTGCCTACTGCTATCCCGATGTCTGATTGCGCAAGAGCCGGAGCATCATTTATGCCGTCGCCTACCATTGCAACAACCTTTCCCTCTGCCTGCAATTTTTTTATTACGCCAGCCTTTTCTCCGGGAAGCACATTTGCAATAACGCGCTCTATTCCGACCTGCAGTGCAATCGCTTTTGCAGTTCTCTCGTTATCCCCTGTGAGCATGATTGTCTCAACCCCGATCTTTTTTAGTTCAGCCACAGCTTCCGCCGAGTTCTCCTTCAGGGTATCCGCAACTGCTATTATGCCCATGACCTTCTTGTTTGCGGAAACGATCATTGCGGTCTTTCCCTGGCTTTCAAGAGTCTGTATACTCTGTTCATGATGCGCCGTGTCGATACCGTTGATCTGCATCAGCCTGCGGTTGCCCACAAGCACGTCCTTTCCTTCTACAACCACCCTGATACCATGTCCGGGCACAGCCTCAAAAGATTCCGCATCCTTTACCTCAATACCTTTTTCCTTCGCAGCCCTGACTATCGCCTCGCCCAGAGGGTGTTCCGAGCCTTTCTCAGCGATTGCAGCCAGCCTCAATACCTCGTTGCTGTTATCTGCTATAATATCAGTGACAGAAGGTTCTCCTTTCGTCAGGGTGCCAGTCTTATCAAATACCACGATTTGAAGATTCTGCGCCCGCTCAAGATACTCTCCGCCACGTATCAGTATCCCGGCTTCTGCGCCTTTTCCCACCCCGACCATCAAAGCCGTTGGCGTGGCAATACCGAGAGCGCACGGGCATGAAATGATAAGAACCGCAACGAATGCAAGAAGTCCAGCCGTGAAATTTCCAAGGATGAAATACCAGACCGCAAATGTGAGGAACGCCGTGATAATCACGGCAGGCACGAAATATGCGCTGATGCGGTCTGCCATCCTCTGTATAGGCGCGCTTGAAGCCTGCGCTTCCTCCACCATCTTTACTATCTGCATCAGCGTTGTATCAGCACCGACCTGCGTGGCTCTGAACTTCAGCATGCCCATCTTGTTCATTGTAGCTCCAAACACGTTATCTCCTGCTTTCTTTTCAACAGGCATACTTTCGCCCGATATCATTTTTTCATCCACTGCTGATTGCCCTTCCACGACCACGCCGTCAGTAGGGATTTTCTCTCCAGGGCGCACCACTACGACCTCGCCCACCATCACGCTTTCTGCGGGAATCTCGACCTCTTCGCCGTTCCTGATTACCTTTGCCATGCTGGGACGCATGTCCATGAGCTTCCTTACGGCAGCCGAGGTACTGGTTTTCATGTAATCCTCCATGAATTTTCCAAGGAGAACAAAGGCGATTATGACTGCCGATACCTCAAAATAAACATCTTTTTCCTTTACAGGCAGAATATCCGGGAAAAACAATATAAATACACTGAAAAAATATGCGGTCAAAGTACCCATTGAGATCAGCAGATCCATGTTTGCTCTTCTTGCTTTAAGCGCCGCATAAGCGCCTGTATAAAAACTCCAGCCCCCTATGAACTGGACCGGCGTGGTGAGTATAAACAACCAGTAGCCCCATGTGAACCACGGAAGAGAAGGAATTGGCGCCCATGTGACCAGCGTAACTCCCGCAGCCAGAGTTAGCATCGCTACAACACGAAGCGCTGCCAGCAATAAAACTCCTGAAAGGGCTATCGTAACCCTGCGCTTCATGCTTTTCAATTCTCTTTCAGGGTTCTCGAATGTCTTAAGGCAGCTCTCCATACAAAAATAGTATGTTCTGCCGCCGATTACTTTTTTTATGGCGGTTTTCTCATCCACGTACATTCCGCATACTGGGTCTTTTGGCATATTTTATATCCTTTTATTTTCTAACAGTCAAAACAGGAATCCTTGAACTTCGTATCACTTTATCTGCAACGCTTCCGAGTAAAAACCTCTCAATGCCGCTACTGCCCAGTGTGCCCATTACTATTAAATCAAACGATTCTTTTTCTGCGAGTTTCAGTATCTCATCAGCCGGGTTCCCATCCACGATCCACCTCTCGGTTTCCAAGCCTTCTTTCTTTGCTATATTCTCAATGTATTTTGTAGCATCATCACCCTGCCGCCTCAAAATCATTCTCAACCTTTCAGGCGATAGCTCGGTAGAAATGCATGATTCAGGACCACAACCATATCTTGTGTCTATCACATAAATCGCATGAAGCTCTGCTCCAGAAAGTTTTGCAAGCTCTATTGCATGGTTTGTCGCTTTCTTGGTGTACTCCGATCCATCCGTTGCTACTAAGATTTTTTTATACAGTTTACTCGTAATTTTTTCCTCACAGAATCATGGGTAGTTAATATTAATTATATCCTATCTTATTTAATTAGTTTTTCCTTTAAGAAAATGAAACTAAATGCGCTTTTTTATAGCATCATCGCTTGTACCAACTCACGTTTTAGAAGATTTCTAACTTTTTAAGCTTCACAATTAAAGATGTTAACTTTTTAAATCATCTTTTCCGTCCCTATATTATAAAA
>JAYTKX010000173.1:0-37298 GCA_043729865.1 Methanobacteriota archaeon | reverse complement strand
CTGATATGCATCAGCCACGGCAAATACTGTTGTTTCCCGAAAGTTAAGGCAGAAGATTTCATCGACATATGGGCTCACAAGCTCAATGGCATTTTTTGACGCTGTCGGAATGGCAACAATAATTCCTGCAGAAGAGCGCTTTTTTATCGAGCTTATAGCTGCCAGCATTGTATAACCCGAAGCGAGTCCATCATCCACCAAGATCACGGTCATGCCTTTCAGTTCAGGAAATGGTCTTTTACCTCTGAATCGTTCCATTCTCCTTTCAAGCTCATGTTTTACCTCTTCGATCGCTCTGCTTATTTCCTCGCCGCTCAATTGAAGCTGTTTTACAAGTCTCTCGTTGAGCATGACCTCTCCATCCCAACTTATAGACCCGAAACCTGCTTCAGTGTTGTAGGGTATAGGTAGCTTCCTGACTATTATTAGATCAAGCGGAAGCCCGAGTTCTTTTGCGATGACTTTTCCAACAGGTACGCCGCCTGAGGGTATGGCAAGCACTATTGATGAAGGGTCAACATAAGGTCCGAGTTTCCGGGCAAGAAGCTCTCCGGCATGAGCCCTGTCCCTGAAGACATAATTCTTATTTCTCAGCGCCTTCTCTTCGATTATCTCTGCCATATGGCCCCCACATATATTCTGTACTTTAAGCTCTTATCTCTTACCTTATGATATTCTCTACAATCTTTTCTCTTAAGTAGGTCAATCCCCTGCTGAATTCAAAGGATCCGTGCGATCCGTGTCCTACGTCACTGGCATTAACTATATATGTATTCAATTACTATCTTTTGATCGAAGTAAAAGATATCACAGCAAATGAAGAACTCGAAGGTTTCGGGATTGACCAAAGCGAGGCACAGGCTATAGCCCTCGCTAAATCATTTGGCGTGCCGGTTCTCTTAGACCAGACGCATGCGAGAATTGCAGCCAGAGCGCTCGGATTAAAACCCAGGGGAACTATATTCGTTCTGGCTGTAGCGCTTCGGAAAAAACTTCTTACTTATGAGGAATACTTGGACCTGCTGGAAGCGCTGGTGAAAGCGGGATTCAGGATGAGCGATGAAGTGTATCTGGAGGCGGTAAGGCCAGGGAGAAAAGAAAAAGATAAATTGAATGCGTTCCTGGAGAAATAAAAGTGAGGATCGCTCTCAAGTTCGCTTACCTTGGCAATGATTATTACGGCTACCAGATACAGCCGGGCGTACCCACCATTGAGGGAAAACTCCTGAAAGCGCTCAAGGACTGCGGTGCGTTAAAGAACATATCAAAAGCAAGATATGCAGCCTCAGGAAGGACTGACAGGGGCGTGCATGCCCTCGGTCAGGTGATAGCATTTGATACGGACAATGCCGAAGCTGCAAAGCCGGGGACAATAAACAGCGCTCTTGCTCAGATATGGGTTTATGCCTGGGCGCGCGTGGATGCTAACTTCAATGCCAGGACTTCTGCCATAGAGAGAGAGTACCTTTATGTTTTCTGGGGGAAGGGACTTGATATTGAAAAAATGAAGGATGCAGCTTCAATATTCCCCGGCAGGCACGATTTCAGGAATTTTGCGGATGAAGATAAAGAAAAAGCAACGTTATGCGATATAAAGAGGATATCCATTCATAACGAAGGCGACTGGTTCTATCTTGGGATCACTGCGACCAGGTTCCTGCAGCACATGGTCAGGAAGATCGCCGCCTCTCTCAAACTTGCGGGAAAGGGAGAGATAGACAGGGAGAGGCTTTCGAAAATGCTTGATTGTTCCATAACTGATACTCTCCAGCCGCTAGATGCGAACGGTCTTATTTTAAAGAATGTGGTTTACCCGGATATTAAATGGAATATTGATGGTTATGCCAGAAGCAGAGCGGTTGAGGAGATCCATGAGCTTTTTATCAGCCATGGAACGACTGTGCGAGTGCTGGATGAGATCGAGAGAGGGATGCAGTAATATATCCCTGTATTCTCTAAATCCTAGTCAAGGTCCGACATATCCGGCTTTTTCTTTGGTCTTGCATCTTTTGCAGATGATATTACGTCATCAATGCGAAGTATCAATGACGCGGCTTCGGTCGCGGATGCTATCGCCTGGGTCTTCACACGAAGGGGTTCTATGACTCCTATCTCCAGCATATCCACGGTTTTGCCCTCATACACATCAAGACCAACGTATTTGTTCCCCTTCTCATGCTGGGTTCGAAGCGCCGCAAGCATATCGATGGCATCCAGCCCCGCATTCTCAGCAAGTGTCTTGGGGATGATCTCCATTGCACCGGCAAATCTGGTCACTGCGAGCTGTTCCCTTCCTGACAGGGTGGAAGCATACTCGCGAAGCTTCAATGACAGTTCCATCTCAGGCGAACCTCCGCCTGCTACCAGCTTGCCATCCTCGATCGTCACGCCTACCACGCGAAGAGCGTCATGCACCGCCCTGCCCAGGCTTGTCACAACATGCTCAGTTCCTCCGCGCAGTAATATAGAATAGGTGTCAGGGTTCTTGCACTCGGTAATGAATATCATCTCACCGTTCCCGACCATTTTCTCCTCTACAAGCCCTGCATGTCCCAGGGTATCCGGTGTTATCTCATCAAGGCTCGTGATGATCTTTCCGCCTGTTGCTCTTGATAACTTCAGAAGGTCGTTCTTCTTCACCCTGTGAGTGACAAAAATGCCAGCTTTTGCAAGGAAATATCGCGCAACATCGTCCACTCCTTTCTGGCAGAACACAGCATTTGCACCGCTTTTTATTACTTTCTCAGCAGCTTCCCGTATCTGCTTTTCTTCCTGTTCAAGGAACGAACGCGTCTGTCCTATCGCGTCTATGGAGATCTCGGACTTTGTTTCTGTCTTTCTGACCTCTATAGGTGTTGCAAGAATAGCGATCTTTGCGTTCTCTATCCGCGCCGGCATGCTCTGATGGGTCCTGGTCTTGTCAAGGACAATGCCAGATATGAGTTCGCTGTCCTCAACACTGCCCTCGCCGCGTCTTTCGATGGATATATCCTTGATATTCACGGTCATCTTGCCGTTTTCCTTCCTGGCTACAGACTTAACAGCGCTGACCACGAGGTTTGAAAGTTTATCTCTTGAGAATTCGATCCCTTTTCCCGTGAGCGCTGTCTGGGCTATCTTATGAAGATGCTTATCCGTGGCATCCACTGCGATATCTGATAATATCTCTTTTGCCCTTTGCGCTGCCATACTATATCCGGAGACGATCGTTGTTGGGTGAATACCCAGTTCCATCAGTTCCTGGGCGCCTTTTAGAAGCTCACCAGTCAGCACAGCGGCTGTTGTTGTGCCGTCCCCGACCTCGTCGTCCTGGGTCTTTGCCACATTTGCCACTATCCTGGCTGCAGGATGCTTGATAGACATCTCTTCCAGAATGGTTGCGCCATCATTGGTGATCGTAACAAGCCCTGCCGGGTCTGTAAGCATCTTGTCCATGCCTAATGGACCGAGGGTTGTCCTCACAGCTTCCGCGACTGCACGCGCAGCCATGATATTCGAGCGTTTTGCTTCTTCTCCGCGACTCCGTTCTGTTCCCTGTCTTAAGATAAATATAGGCTGTCCGCCCATCTGACCTGTCATAAATTACCTCCTTATAAGCTCAAATGCAATTACGTATTCGCTTTTTTTGTTGTTTCATGTTCTTCTCACTCCTTTCCGAAGAAGCTTCTCATCATTGGATGCATTTCCATCATCTGCTGGCTGGCGATATCCTCGTACAACCTGTACATGATGCTCACGGTCAGCAGCAATCCTGTCCCGCCTGCTCCTCCAAGTGTACCCATAAGGCTTGCGACAAGCGTGAGAAAACCAATGAAAGCGCCGCCGATGACCGTCACCTTGGGGATATACCGCTGCATAACCCTTTCAAGCGTCCCGCTGCTTCGCCGGTAGCCAGGTATCTGCATACCAGACTTCTGTATCTTCTCAGCAACGTTCTTTGCGCCCATGCCTGTCGTCTCGATCCAGAAGAGAGCGAAAACAATACCCCCTCCTATAAGCATGAAAGCGTCGGTCAAAACATGCAGCACTATCTGCCAGACCGCAGGAGGCGTTGCACCAATGCTGGTGAAATGCGATGAAACCAGAGACGGTATCCAGCCACTGGGACTGTTGATAGGGGCAAGATAATACATGATACCGTTAACAGGTGTCCCGTCTTTACCGAATTCTCCCAGTATCTTAATGCCTTTGCTTGAAAGGATAAGCCCTATCATCTGGATATTTGCCTGGAGCGCCCTCACAAGGATCATGGGCAGGACGCTTGCATAGATCAGTTTCACGGGGAATCGCCCGCGTGCGCCCCGCACCGCAGCGTGAGCCAGCGGTATCTCGATGCGCGTGCTTTCCACATATACGACCATGAGATAAATTACAACCGTGCTGACAAGTGCCAGAATACCGCCCTGGACGAGCAGGTACTGTATGCCTTCCGGTCTCATAATATAATCAAGCCCTGAAATGGGCGACGACGGCCCGGCAAGGTATATCCATTTAGGGATAAGCCCTATTGGAAGCCCGGTTTCGTCGGGTTTCCAGTTGAAGATACCAGTAACTATCTGCTGGGACACGCCAGCTATAATGAACAATCCCACGCCAGAGCCAATACCCCATTTGGATACTATCTCATCCATATACATTATGAGTATGCCTCCAATACATATCTGGATGAAAAGCAGAATGGTGATATAACTCCCGGGTACGCCGAGTATTGCAGCAAGCCCCTCATCAGGACGCATGTATCCACCCAGGATCTGCGGCAACGCCTCCAGCGCCACCATCACGAATACCATGAGTTTCTGCAGTCCCTGGAAAATAGCCTGCTGATGAGGATCGGTCAGGTCCATCTTAATAACGCCTGCCCCCACGAGCAACTGCAGTACTATTGATGCAGTAACTATTGGTCCTATACCAAGCACCATGAGTGAACCGGATGCACCTGCAAAGAATGCACGGTAAAGTTCAAACAGGTCTATAGAGTTTTTATCAAGCCCGAACAGGGGAATGTTAGCCAGGGCAAAATACAGCACAAGGATGCCGAGCGTCCATCCCAGTTTTTTCTTGAAATGGACGTGACCTTCGGGGCGTTTTACTGCGGGCAATCGATTCAATAGGGGTGCGAGACTTTCAAAAGCCATATTCTTTACTCAGTGGTTGTCTTTTCAGATAACACTATCGCATTTCCCTTTGCTTCCTCGATCTTCTGTTTTGCAACAGAGGAAAACTCTTCAGCGGTAATGTAAAGTGATTTTGTTACTTTCCCGCTTCCAAGCACTTTCTCGATCCCGATGTTAGCAAGGTTAATATGATAGCTATTTCCCTTTTTCTCAGCAAGCCCCTCTGATGAAAGCTGTTCTATCGCTTCATCAAGTTCGCCGATATTGACTATGACTTTATCACCCGCGACACTCTGAGGTCTTTTGAACCCGTGCTTTCCAAAGAGCAAGCCCCGCTGCATCGACCTTACGAAGTGATGCTTGCATGTGCCTGCATTCCCACGTCCGCCCCGGCTTCCTCCACCGCGCCTGTTCTTGTGCGTGCCGCCGCCGAAGGTTCTCTTTCCGCGGAATTTCTTTGTTTTTTGTTTGCTCATAATAATTACCTCATCTTGTTAATCAGGAAATTTATTTCAGTCCCGTGGAATCCAAGGGATCCTCCTTCGAGGGTATTTCGCTTGGTGCCCCTGAGCCCTTTTCTTGCCGGATGCAGCCTGAAAACCGGTTTGAGTTTCGGAACATCTGTCACAGATGCTTTCCCTTCGCATATCGCTTTTGCCAGTTCATCGATAGATTTGAATTTAGTGTTATTCTTCAGGTATTCTTCTGTCAGAGCTTCTCTGCCTTCCAGTTTGCCCCTGTTCTTCAATATCAATGCAAGAGTATCCGGATTTATAATACCCCATGCGACATAATCCTTGGCTTTGCGTATCATACCCTGATAATTGGATGTCTCAGGGATCAGCACACAATGGTTTATCCTGTCAAGGTTCAGCATTTCAAGTGTGTCCTTGATATCCTGTCTTGTTCTTACCCCTCCCCTGAGTCTGACTACAGCGTACATTTATTTCACCTTCATGGTCGTGGTCCGAATAAGAGCATTATAGGTCGCCCTCGCAAAGTTGAGTGTGGTCCTTGTCTCGCCATTCGCCCTAGCCCAGACATCTTTTATACCCGCTATCTCAAGCACCTTCTTGGCAGTTCCGCCTGAAGCAAGACCGAGCCCGCGTGGAGCAGGTTTAAGTTCTACTGTTACGCTTCCGGCTTTTCCCTCAACGGAAAAAGGAACTGTATGTTCCAGACCGCAACCGCATTCCCATGAACCGCAACCTCTCTTGATGCCCATGATATTCATCTTGGCAGTATCTATCGCCTTTTTGATGGCGATGCCCACCTGAACGTCCTTGCCTTCTCCGATCCCGACGAAACCATCGCCATTGCCAACTATAACAGTGGCTCTGAATTTCACCCTTCTTCCCGAATCGGTCATTCTCTGCACCATGTTAATGTCAAGAACTTCATCTCTTATCTCAGGTATCAGTGCATCCACGATCTGAGATTCCCTTATCGGAAGTCCGGATTCAAGAGCTTCATTCATGTTCGTCACCTGTCCCTCTCTGACCAGTTTACCCAGTCTTGTCTGAGGCACCCATTCTACTTCCTGTTCACGGAATCCTTTATCTCTCATATTATTCACCTGAACTCGCCTGGATCTTCTTCTTTGCAGATCCAAATTGCGCTGATATGTCTGATTTTTTGAGTTTGTCTATGTGTTTGCCGGTAATCCTTTCCTCATCCGGAAAGACCTCTGGATCATGGGGTATATCAAGACCTGAATCCACCGCACCCTTCAGGGCCGCATATACCCGTCCGCCTCTGGTCGCATGGTATAAACCCATGTCAAGGATCGCCTCAGCCTGTCCGATCTTCTTCGCCCGGTACCCGAGCAGTAATCCTGCAAGGTATGCAGATGGAAGATTCCCTGTACTTCCGGTATATCCAAATTTCTTCAATTCGGCGGTATTAGCGGAAATAAGTGTTTTATCGCCGTCTTCTGAAGGCACGACCAGTTGTACGTTCATGTGTTTAACGCTTTTCCGTACTACAAGTCTCGGCTTCCTTGATATGAGAAGCTGCTTCCGTGCCCTATAATCTGTTTTACCAGATCGTACACGCCTAAACCGTACTTTATATCTTGCTCCTGTCGCCATGTTAAGCCTCCTTGCCTTTTATCAGTTCTATGTGAGATTTCAGGTGCGCCCTGCTCCTGTATTCTCCACCCTTGGCTTTTAGGTACAGTTTCCTGTACATGGAAGTATCAATGGTCTTATTGTCCCGTAACTCGCAAAGCAAACTGCGTAATGCGCGGATTTTTTTCATCCACTGTTCCTTCTTCGGTCTTCGCGCGCCCTTTGCGCCGCTTCTTGAACCGTGTCCTTTCCTGTGTCCGTATTCGCGAGTCTCATCGACCTTGCGAGCACGTCCACGGCTGACTCCTTTGATAGCTCTTTTACCTACCTTTTCTTCTTCGATCAACTTACGAATATCCTCGCGAGTCAGGGCAGCGGCTATATCCTTTGAAGCTTCCGGGTTCATCCATACCCTGTTAACTCCAATATCCATTACTTCTGCTGCCAATCGTCTCTGGTTTGCAAGATCAGTCATGTTACTCTTCCCTCCGTGTGGGGTTCAATATCTTAAGACCAAGTTCAACAGCTTTTTTCTCCATCAAGAAGCGCTTTCTTGCGCCTACGGTATGTGCGATCCTGCCTGCCATTCTTTCTATGTTCAGGGATTCAAGTTCTTTCAGGTTATTAATAATGACTTCTTCAAACCCGGAAGGATGAAGTCCCCTGACCAACGCAGGACTGCCGAACCCTCTTTCAACCCGGGGGCATTTTCCTTTTTGACTGTACCTTGTCTTATTATGAATACCGTCAGGTCTTCTCCAGTAGTCTTTAAGTTTCTTTTTCTTATGAGAATCTGTCTGCAGAAAGTGGGGCTTCTTGCTTTTCTGTTTCTTTCTTATATCAAGAAGTCTCTTTGTCTCATCATCCAGTTTTATCAGGATCTCAGGAGCTTCTATGACATCTACGGTTTTTTCCTCTGCTTCCGGCTCGATCTCGCCTGCAGCGGTCTTGATCTTGTTTGCAAGTTTCTCTCCAATGCCTTTGATGCCTGATATCTCATCTACATCTGCTTTCTGTATTGATCCTATGGTCTCATAACCGGCATCGTAGAGTAATTTTGCCTTGGCTTTTCCGACCCCTTCAAGGGTCATGAGCTGTTTTATTGCATCTTCTTCCATGTTTTCACCGCCCCTGTTCCACCAGATAAACTCCGTCCTGGAACACTCTGGGGTCGAATCTCTTGATCTTTGTAGCCATACGGATATTAGCTGCCGTCTGCCCGACATCTTCCTTATTTATTCCGGTGATGATCACCTGATCGCCTTTTATCGTGACTTTGGAGTCGCCCCTGATATTGGCTTTTCTAGATTTCTTTTCACCAAGGAAATTATTGATCACTACCTTATTTCCATCGGTCTTTAACTGGATAGGGAAATGGGAATATACCACTTTCATCGTAGATTCATATCCTTTAGTTACTCCAGCGATCATATTCTTCAAATGGGACTCAAACGTGCCCAGCATTGCCAGCTGTTCTCGTCTTGGTTTCCCGGTCCCAATAACCAATTTGGACTCCTCTTTCATAATTGTGACTCCCGGATACCATAGATCCCTCTGGATCTGTCCGAGAGGACCTGAGATCATTACTTTGACTTTGTCAATAGTAATGTTCACGCCTTCCGGGATTTCGATTGTTCTCTTGTTTTCCATAACCTTCACCTAATAAACATAAGCGAGCAACTGCCCACCGATGCCATTCTCTCTGGCTTCGGAATGGGTTATTACGCCATCTGGTGTGGTCAGGATGATCGAACCAAAACCTCTTGCTGGCAGATATCGCTTTTCCCATTTTTCGAATTCAATATTCCTGACAGCGTGTCGCGGTCTGATCACTCCACACTTGTTGATTTTTCCTCTAAGCTGTACCTTGAAAACGCCGGATTTTCCATCGTCGATCAATTCGAATTCACCGATGTATCCGTTATCCTTCATGACTTTCAGCACGCTTCCAATAAGTTTTGAAGCCGGGTTGATAGTACATTCAGGTTTGCCTGTGTCTTCAGCATTTTTTATTACTGATAATGCATTTGCCAGTGGATCTATTAACATCAGAATCACCTATGTATATTTCTCAAAGCCCATATCGTATGCAATTTCACGGAAGCACTGCCTGCACAGATATATATCGTACTTTCGAACAAGCCCCTGTTTTCTGCCGCAGCGTTTGCAGACATTAGCTCCTGCTCCGAATTTTTTCTTACTTCGTTCCATCTAAACTACCTCCGCACCATATTTTTCTTTGACAAAAGAGATAGCATCTTCTTTGGTCAACTTATGAATCCGCGGTACCTTATTAACTTCGATCTTTCTTTTGCTTATCCTGTATCCCGCTCTTTTCAGAGCCACGCTGACATCCATCCCGAAGATACCTATTGACGGGTCGTATTTCATACCAGGGAAATCTGTATGTTCTTCTATCCCGAATGAAAAATTTCCGTTAGCATCGAACTGGGATGCAGGGAGTTTATTCTCGATGATCTTTAAAGCTGTAGTCAAGAAATCGTTTGCCTTATTTCCCCGCAGCGTCACTTTGCATCCTATGGGTTCTTTTTTCTTTATCGAGAAAGCCGGAATGGTCTTCTTTGCCATTGCCCTGACTGGCTTCTGCTTCACGATCGCCTGGAGCAGTTTTTCTGCGGTCGTCAAACGCTCACCGCTTTCTCCAGTTCCTATATGAACGGTGATCTTATCAATGGAAAGTGTTCTCATTGGATTCATTTAGACCACCCTGATCTCGGGCGTATTTTCGCCTATGATATACACATAATCCTCAATGGTCTCGAATTCGGTCTCGTTGGATAACACTACCATATTCGTTCCAGATCCCCGTACCTTACGAATCTGTTTGATCTTCCCTATTTCTCCTGAATGTTCGCCGCCAACAACAAGGGCAAGGTTTCCGGTTTTGTAGGAGATGTGTTTTGTGATCTTGCGGTCGGGCAGGGACAGCATGATAGTATCAAATGTTTTATATTCATTTGATGCCAGAAGGTTGGTCCCATCGTGCAGATTGAGCTGTACGATCCCTTTTGTCAAAATGGTCTTATCATTTATCCTGCACAGCTTGGTGGCTCCGGCTTCTTCTTTATATAGTTTGAACCTGTTGTTCACATCCAGCAGGAGACGGTAATGCTCATTGAGCGCAGGAAGCGAGACCATATCGAAGAGACCGGTGATATATTTATAGTCCTTCCGTGGTTTTCCATCGACCAGGATACTCCCTTCGTTAATTATCTTTTTTGCTTCTTTACTATTATTTGCGATTTTCAGCATATCTCGTACAACTACAAGTAATGGAATACCGGTTTCTGCTGAATGAGGTCCTGCGTTGGCGCCGACCACCCATGCATGTGTCTTTTTTGTAACCGGCCATGAGATTGGAGCTGCTATTCTTTTCTGATGTCTGCCCATTTAATCACCCATGCGTCTTTTGTCTTTAAGTTCTAATTTGGTAATCATTACCTTCGAGGGATGGATCGGTCTTGGCACCTCGGTGCCATCTGATTTAGTAACAGTGACCCCGTCAACCGTGATGGTCATTTTATGAGTGTCAACTGCAGCTACCTTCCCTTCTTTACCCCTGTGGTCGCCGCGCAGCACTTTAACCGTGTCGCCAGCACGAACAGGCAGGGTTTTTATTTTGTGTTTTCCTTTGAGCTCATCGCTGAGCATGGAGCCCAGGAATTTATGCTTTGAATGCAGAGGTGCCTGATATCTGGATTTTCTCTGTTTTCTTGGTTGTGATGATACCATAGTTCCACCTACACGATAATCGAAGCTGCAGAGGCTATCTTGGAATATCTCTCAGCCGCTTCCCTGGCTACCGGTCCTTTGATCTCAGTGCCTTTGGGAACGCCTTCGTCATCAACGATCACGCATGCGTTATCTTCAAATGAGACCCGCAGTCCGTCCGGTCTTCTGAATTCTTTTTTCTGCCGTATAACAACTGCTTTGAACATCTGTTTTCTCATTTCAGGGGTTCCTTTTTTAACGCTTACGATAAAGGTATCTCCAATACCGCCGCGCGGGTGTCTGTTCTTGACGCCGCGGTACTTCAATACCGAAATAACTTCTACGATGCGCGCTCCTGTATTATCTGCGACTTCCATTCGCGTCGCGTTATTTAATGCGCGCGGGATCTTGGCTTTCATTCCTCTCATTTTGACACCTCTACTACAACGAATGATTTAGTCTTACTGAGCGGTCTACATTCTGCTATAGTTACATTATCGCCCACTTTTGCATTTATACATGGGGGATTGTGAGCATGGACCTTGGTTTTCCTTTTTTCGTATCGCTCGTACTTTGCGATCTTTTTCATAAATGCTCTCTGCACTACAACTGTACTGTTCATTTTATCACTGACCACAATTCCACTGAGCACCTGCCCTCTTACCGGCAGTTCTCCATGAAATGGACATTTTGGATCGGTGCATTCTTTTGTTGGCGGTTGAACATCCAGCCCGATATCACTTGTCATTATTAATACCTCTTTTATTTCCTGAATTTCTTTCTGAATTTGGTCTGAATTCTATTTTCGGGTTGCGAGAGCAATAATCTTCCATCAACTTTTATGTTCGACGGCAAGTAACGTTTACCGTCATTCGTTTGATGTGAAGATGAGATAGTAAATATAAAAGATGACCCGGATTTGGGAATCATTTTCTCCCGGTCATCTGTCTCTACTTTGAACATGTTTTTCGTCTCATCAATTATTCGTCCCTCTATTCCATTGAGGGAACCGTTCATACTGTCCACTACTTTGATATCAAGACCTATGAGTTCATGGTGAATGATATTGTGTGGCGCAAGTTTCATTATGTTTTAGGCTCCTTCCGAATCGTTTTTATTCGTGCGATCGTTCTTCTGATCTCTCTTATTCTTCCAGGACTTTCAGGGGCGCCTCCTGCCGAAGCAATGGCGCGTTCCCGTATAAGCTCCAGTTTAAGCTTGTCAAGCTCTTCATCATGCTCAGTAGCATTCATTTTCCTGATATCTTCGCTTCGAAGTATAGCCATCAGTTTTCCTCCGTCTTGTGCATGCGAGATGCAGGATGCCAGTAATCATATCCAGAATGTTTGTGTTCTTTGACATCACCATGCACGCGCTCTTCGATATTGCCTTCATGCATATCGGGTTGAGCATTCTGCTGCGCGATTTTTTCTGGTTTTACTTCAACCGGCTCTGGCACAGTTGCCGCCGGAATAACTTTTTTTACCTCAACCGGCGCTTTCACGAGTTCAGCGATACCAGCCGGTTTCTGCACCTGCGCCTGTGGTTCAGCTCCCTTTACTGTCTTGAACCTGCCGGGAAGTGTGACCGAGGGTGGGACTATCCGCACACGGCATCCTATTATACCAAGTTTTTTGATAGCGATGGCAAATCCCTTATCGACAAGTTCCATTGCAGGATTGCCTGCATGGAGCATATTGCCTGCAACGAATTTCTCAGTCCTTTTTCTCGGACCGGTCAGTTTCCCTGCGATATCGATCTCGCATCCATGGGCTCCTGATTCCATTATTCTCCTGAGCATATTATGACCTGCCTTCCTGAAGTAAAGTCCGCGTTCGATGGCACCCGCAAGCCGCGATGCCATCATCTTGGCGTTCAGTTCAGGAACTTTGACTTCCTGCACATCTATCTGCGGGTTATCAACATGGAAGATCGCTTCAAGGTCATGGGTGAGCTTGTGTATGGTCTTACCGCCTTTTCCGATGATCATACCAGGTTTTTCAGCGAATATTGTGATCTGTGTTCCCATGGGGGTCCGGTTGATGCTCATTCCGCCATATCCTGCCCGTTCAAGTTGTTTGCCAAAATATTCAGCCATCTGCGCCCGGTCAAGACCGCTTTTTACGAATTTGCGTTCAACTCCCATTATTGCGCCTCCAGTATCATTTCAACGCTGACGGTTTCATGGTTCTTGGGCGTCGCCCTGCCCTGCGCTCTGGGGAATGAACCCCTGAAGGTATGGCCTGTCTTTGTATTAACGAGTTTTATCCTCAGGTTATCCGACTCAAGACCTTTGTATCTTGCATTGTTTTCTGCATTCAGCAATACCTTAAGGAATTCCTTTGCGGCTTTCTGCGGGTACCTGCCTGTGCACATCCCTTTCCTGTGAGGTACATTCCTTGTGTATCTCTTATATGGAACTGCCTGTTTCAGCTCGGTGACGCCTTCCAGGAAACCTCTTGCAGTATCGACCTTCATGCCTTTTATAGCGGATGATATCTCATGCGCATGTTTTTTTGATATGTGAAGTTCCTTACCTATCGCTTTTGAGGTCTTCTCAGGTTCCGGTTGGATTGAATAATTTAATTTCATATGGATCACTTCAATGGAATGAACTTGCTTGATCTCGTAGCTCCGATACCTGCAGCGCCGTGGGAAACTTTCCTACGCGTGAGCACGAACTCTCCGAAATAATGACCTACCATTTCTGGCATTATCTCAACAGGGGTGAATTCCTTGCCGCTGTGTATGGCTATCTTCATCCCGATCATCTCAGGAAGGACTATCATATCACGCAGGTGCGTCCTGATGTTCGGGTCTTTGATCTTGACCTTATGCAGCAGTTTCTTGTGCTCTTCGGATATTCCGCGCTGTATCGTCCTTCTCTGTCTTGATGGAACAAGCAGCGCGAATTCATCAAGGCTTAACTTTCGCAGGTCATCCAGGGATTTCCCGCGGTATGTGAATTCGCCTTTCCTTTTTGGTAATTTTGATGATATTTTCTTTGCCATGGATCACTCACTTCCTTCCTGTGCGCCTTGCTGCGATAGAACCGACCTTTCTGCCAGGCGGTGTTCCGCGCGCTACGGTCTTTGGTCTACCTGGATGCTGCTGTCCGCCGCCTCCGAATGGATGGTCGACCACGTTCATTGCCACGCCTCTGGACGTTGGCCATTTTGTGGCTCTTACCTTCATTCTGTGGAATTTTTTGCCTGCTTTACAGAAAGGCTTCTCAGTTCGTCCGCCCCCTGCCACCACGCCAATGACTGCTCTGCACTTCGGGTTAAGCTTTTTCATTTTGCCGCTGGGAAGCTGTACGATAGTCTTTCCCACGTCATGCGCTATGAGTATCCCGTACATGCCTGAAGCTCTTGCGAATTTTCCGCCGTCCCCTGGCTGTGATTCTATATTGCATAATGGAATTCCTTCCGGTATCTCTGACAACGTCAGGGTGTTTCCCGGTTCAACCGGTACTGATATCCCGCACTGGATGGTCTGCTCTGTCTGTACTCCTTCCGGCACCAGCATCAACCGCTCTTCTCCATTGCTGAATGATATCCTTGCAATAGGGGCTGACCGCGCAGTATCATGTATGATCTCAAGGATCTTTCCAGTAACCACACCTTCGCTTACCTTAAGATGCTCAAGGTTCGCTTTGAATTTATGAGAAGGCGCTTTATATGTCGGAGAACCTTTTCCCCTGCTTTGAGCTCTAATTCTATGTCCCATATTATCACCTTAAAACAGTCCTAACCTGGAGGCTAATTCAGTTGCAGTGTTCGGATCTTCGAATACCACAATGGCTTTTTTCTTTCCTTTTGACGTCATCATCGTGTTAACGCTGCGCACCTTTACTTTATAGAGAGCCTCGATCTCTTTTTTCACTTTGGTCTTAGTATCATCTACACCAACGATGAACTGGAGCAGATTGTTCTGCTCTGCCAGCATCGTGGCTTTTTCAGTAACATGAGGATGTATTATCATTTCATTGCCTCCTCAAGCTTTGCAATAGCAGACTCGGTATAAATCGTCAGGCGACCCGGAAATGTTCCAGGGGCTAACAGTTCTGCATTGATCTGATCTTGAGTGATTACGTCCACGCCTGCAAGGTTGCGCGCTGCCTTTGCAATTCCCTTATCTTCGGCGGTAACGATCAATATGCTTTTTGCACGCTTGTATTTCCTGCCGCGGAGTTTGCCTTTCCCTGCCCTGATGGTCTTGACTTTTGCTCTCAATATATCATCCCATACAAGAGCTGCTTCCATGAAGGATTTCACGTCTTTTGTCCTGGTAAGTGCAGAAAGTTCATCAACCACTACCAGTGGTAACTGCGCATTGAACTGATGTCCGCGTTTTTTCACGAGTTCCAAATTTCCTGTTGCTGCAATCGCTGATCTGATCGCTTTTGCGCGTTCTTTGTCGTTGATCTTTTCAGTCCTGTCAGCTTCCGGTTTTGGTGGATGCGCTTCCCTGCCTTTTACTGCCTGGGGTATCCTTGCTGCTTTGCTGCCGTTCTTGAGCCTTGCGACCCTTGAAACGCCGCGTCCTGGTCCCCAGCCTTCGGCTGAAGTCCTCAATCCTGCATACATATGCGGTCCGTATGGCTGCTGGCGGTTAGCCTGTGAAGCCAGTATCGCTTTCTTGATAAGGTCTGGTCGCAGCGGCTCATCAAATAATCCGGATTTGATCTTTTTTGCGGATTTCCCTGATAGATCGATTATATTTACTTCCATTGGATTCACCCCTGCTTGGACTCAAGGCTCACGTAGGTGAGTTCTGGAGCCGGTAATGTTTTCTTCTGTCTGATAGCGGGTCGCATTCGAACCAGTCTCTTTGCAGGACCGGGCACGCTTCCCTTGATAATTATGAAATCATTCCTCACTATGCCGTAGTTCAGGATGCCGCCTTCGGGCGTAACGGTCTTGCCGTCTTTGCCTATCTGCATGATCCTCTTGTTGAACTCCGTCCTCTGATGGTAGCCAGTCTGCCCTATCTGCGGAACTCTCCAACTCACATGCGAGGGATGCCATGCACCCAGTGTGCCTATCTCTCGAACGCTGCCAGCTCTTGAGTGTTTGGATTTCTGCAACTGTATGCCCCAGCGCTTTACAGGTCCCTGAGTTCCTTTTCCGTTGGTTATCGCCTGGACATCTATTATATCTCCGTTCGCGAACACATCGCTGATATTGACAGATTTTCCGAGAAGGGTCTTGGCATATTCATATCGCACTTTTAATTCTGTGCCGCCGATGTTATTTTCCATGATCTCAGGTTTTTTCTTGGGAATGCCTGTTACCTTTTCTGGAAGAGTGTACATGACAACTCTGAGATCTTTTGCGATCCCGTCCCTGATGAACTGGTCTATCTTAGCCAGAGCAGCAGGAAGGTCGTGTTTCTTTGGAACTGTCATGGCACGGTTGAGTTCTTTATCCAACTCAGTTGTCCATGCTTCAGCTATGGCGGCTGCCCCGTACGTCGTATTCTTATATACACGTATGGCGGCTACCTTCATAGGGGGTGCCTCAAGAATCGTCACCGGTATAGAGATCTCCATGCCTGAAGTCAGGCTGTTTGGAACATCATCGGTCATTATTACATGCGTCATGCCCGCTTTATAGCCTGCAAAACCCATGAGCTTCGCCTCTTTTTTCATTGGCCAGGCTCTCACACGTGGGATTTCGCTTCGTGCTTTTTTGCGCGGGCTGTACGCGATTGAACCGCGCCTTGGTCTGTGTGGATGCGACATTTTGTTTCTCCTTATACCCCCGAATTAATTCAGGGGTCTTAAATATACTAATACGAGCTTTTTCTTACAAGTTACAGGCATGCAGCCTGCGTATCAGTTCTTCACAAATAGAGTTTGACTTACATGCTTTTTCGGGCATACGTTTCCCGCATTGGCCCTGCAATTCATCAAATCCGACTTTGATCGACTTCAACTTGCGTTATATTAACGCTTCGTACTTTTTTGCTTTAAACGAAGATGTAGTATATAAATGCTTTGGGGAAAAAAGCTATATATCGTCATTGTGCTGGTTTATTCTTCGATTTCTCCATGACCTCATTTAACTTTACAACGAAATCCTCTTTCTTTATATACCCCGGTATCCTGAGGATCTCTTCACCATCAGTGTCAAAGAATATCATATATGGAGAACTCCATACGTTCAGGTTGGAAGCAGCCTTTTTTTGCCTGATCTGGTCTATTGATATGAGCACAAAATTCTTATTCAGGATATCTATTACCCTCTCATCAGACAGTGACTCTTTCTCGAAGATTATACACCAGTAGCATGTCTCTGATCTCAAATACAGGAAGATAGGCATGTTGAGGTCCTTTGACTCGTTTATCCCTGCAGGGAGAGATGTATGGAACGTCACGCCGCCAAGTTTAATGAACTCCCCTTCGCTCTTTGAAAGCGAACCCTCCCACCAGCTTGCGATCAGGAACAGGGCAAGACCCAGAACGATGATAGATATGAGTTTATAGGCAGGTTTCATTTGACTTTACATCGTTTGCAAAGTTATTTATAGTTAACTTAATTTATATGATAAAATAATGGATCCAACTTTTGAAAAAAAGATCTGCACGCTTTTTCAATCCCGGAAACTTGCCGTAATTCTTATTACTCTCATTATCCTGCTTTCGATAATCGGTACGCACATACCGCAGAAATCCCAGCTCAAACCTGATGTATACAATACCTGGAAAAATAACCACCCGGGCGAGGCGCAGATATATGAAACGCTCGGGCTGACCGATCTCTTCTCATCTTTCATATTCCTGGACACGGTGCTTCTTCTATTCATTAACACACTTTTCTGCACGAAAAATATGCTGGGTAACGCCCTTCAAAGACTTAAAGGACGCTTCCAGAAAAAAGAGTATATCAGCCGACTTGAAAACAGCACGGTGATCCAGACATCAAAAGAACAGAATGACGTAATCTCTCTGTTGATTTCAGAACTGCGCACCCTCGGTTATAAGACCTCGCAGGAAAAAAACTGCATATACGCTGAAAAGAACGGTTTCGGGACCTTGGGAACACCTATATTTCATCTCTGCATACTTTTCTTCATGCTTTCGGCGCTGTATGGGAGCATGGGAAGGATGGAAGGCGATATGAGATTGATCGAAGGGCAGACCCTTTCAGAAGACCACGGGAATTACATGTATATTAATGAGGGCCCCATCTTTAATGAGAACCATCAGAAATTTAATATTACACTTGAGAAGTTCTATCCGGATTATTATGATGAATCAAATACTCAAAGGGGTGCAGCCGGAAAGCTTTCCATACAGAGAGATGGAAAATTCGCTGCCACAGATATCGTTTATTCCAATCATCTCATGACCTACGGAGGATATACTTTTCTTGGGAACGTCTATGGCATGGCGCCACTTCTGATACTTAGAAATCAGGATGGGAGCGTAAACTCCGGGTCATATATTACGGCTTCTGACACCGATGATAGCAGAAGGTACGTGGCAATGTTCGATATAGGCGAAACAGGGCTTGAAGGGGGCTTGATGGTCTATATGACCGCCAATCTGACATCTGGAAATATTGCGGAAGCAGATGTCGAACAAACGCCTGTCCTGTTCCTGAAGATATTTGACAGGGGAACTGAAATATTCGACGGCAAGCTCGGTCTCAATGACGCCGTGCAATTAAATGATAAATACCTCGTGTTTTCTGATATAAAATACTGGAGCAACTTTTATGTCGTAAAGGATGACGGGACACTTCTGGTATATGCAGGGTTCGGACTAATAACCCTGAGTCTCATGATCATGTTTTTCATCATCCCCAAACGGCTCTGGGTGGAGATAGTGAGTGACGAAAAGACCGGAGCAACAGAGATTTATATCGGGGGCAGGGCAGACAGGTTCAGGTCTTTATTTGAAGAGGAATATTGCAGTCTAATAGATCATATAAAAGAGAGGTTATAAAATGGGACAGATTGATCATATTTTGTATCTGGCGGCAACGACATTATATGGGCTCAGTTCGATCATATATATTTACTGCTTCGTATTCAGGAAAGAGGACAGGATAAGTTACGCGCAATACGGTGTGTTAGCCGGGCTCGTATTCCACAGCGTTTCCATAGCCCTCAGGTGGATAGAAACAGGGCACGGGCCGTATGTGAACATGTATGAGGTACTGTCTAAGTATGCATGGTTCTGTGCAGTCATATTCCTGTTAGCACAGCAAAAATATCCAAAGATCAAAAGCGCGGGTTTTGCTGTATTGTCGGTCACGTTTTTGATGATGGGCTTTGGCATGACGTATTCCAG
Source organism: Methanobacteriota archaeon (assembly GCA_043729865.1). GTDB lineage: Archaea > Halobacteriota > Methanosarcinia > Methanosarcinales > Methanoperedenaceae > Methanoperedens. The sequence continues at coordinate 18,081 of JAYTKX010000173.1, read as the reverse complement.
GGATGTCGTGCCGGAATCAACATCACTGCACAGCTACTGGCTGATAGCCCATGTTGTGTTCGCAAACCTTGCGTTCGGCTCAATTCTTGTAGCTGTAGGAATTGCAGCCCTTTATATCCTGAAGGAGAGGAGGTCGGTGAAAAAAGGTAATACTGACGATCCGTTCTACGATAGATTACCCGCATTAAATGTCATGGATGACCTGATGTACAGGTTCGTAGCTTCAGGTCTTTTGTTCCTTACAATAATGATAGCAGCTGGGGCGATATGGGCGAACCAGACCTGGGGAAGGTACTGGGGCTGGGACCCCACAGAGACCTGGTCTCTCGTAACATGGTTCATGTACGGGATATGCCTGCATCTGCGCATGAATGCCGGTTGGTCTGGAAGACGGATAGCCTGGTTCATAATATTCAGCATAATTATACTGGCTTTCTCTTTGTTCGGTATCGGGTATGTGTATTCAGGGCTTCATACGGATTATCTGACAACATGATGATCTTTCTACACAGGAACAAACCATAATCTATATATCCAATAATGGTTATGTATGGTTTTGTCAAAACAAATAATGAAGAGAGAAAATATGACAACAACTGGGCTGACAAAATGTGAAGATCAACTGCGACGAAAAGGACTATACGCTTGACATAAAAGGATGCGCCATCTGCCATGGGAACGAGATACTGAGAAAAGAGGGTATGGCGACTGCATGTCCTATCTGAATAAACTCCTTTAGAAACAACTTGCGGAAGCAATTTAAGAGTCGGAAGTCATAATTTTAGTTTACTGCCCTCCTCCTTTCCGGTGTATCGCGTCGTCCACTCCACCGCCCCCCATAAGGCTGCTGTTGGCTGCATTCACAAATTTTTGTGAGAAATAATATATATCATGAGAGACATAATATAGTATTAATCCCAATAACATTGGGTTGAATTAAAAAGAGGCGATAACTTTGTGGTATAGATCAAAAGGAACAATATGTGCGTTACTGGTGTTAGTATTTTTAGCATCGGTTGCTTCCGGCACCTATGAAGGCCCGGAAAAATGTAAAGCCTGCCATGCGGAAAAGTATGAGCAGTGGAAGAATTCGCTGCATTCAAAATCCATCATTGAGGCAAAAGATGCAATCGCTGCTGGATATCCGATACCTGACGGCGTGAAACAGGATGATCTCAAGTACACCTGGGCTGGCAAATGGAAGGTCAGATGGGTGAACCAGAGCGGATATGTGATAACAGGAGACGCAGTCCAGTATAACGTGGTGGAAAAGAAATTCGTGGCATACGATCCCGGACTGACCGTGGGATATAACTGCGGACCGTGCCATACGACTGGTTATGATGCGAACGGGACAATGTTCACCGGCGCCAACGCCTTCAAGAGCGGAACGTGGAAATTACCCGGTGTTACATGCGAGCGCTGTCACGGTGAAGCAAGCGACCATGTCAAGGCGCCTGCAAAGACCAACATAAAGGTTGACCGTACGGCAGAAGCATGCGATGACTGCCATGGAAGGGTTGACGGTTCCATCGGCGTTACGAAAACAACGCTTGATCCGAAGAGGAGACACCGCACGCAGTACAATGATTTTTACCAGAGCGGGATGTATAAAGGAGGGAAGAGCTGCACTAATTGCCATAACGCTCATAACACTACAGATGCGTTTTATTCAGAACTCGGGAAGAAATATGATAAAGACGCACTTGCAAATATGAAACCTGCAGTCATCTCATATTATAAAGGGACTGATAATAACACGATGACCACAGACTATGAGATACCGCCGGTTCCAATATGCGCTATGTGCCATGTGAGAGACAGCACTCTATATCCAAATGCTCCGAAAGTCAAACTGGAGCATGGAACAGCAAAGTGCGTTGACTGCCATCTGGCAAAGAGCAGGAAGACTGCAACTGCATGGGATGAGAGGAGCCATACTTTCAAGATAGACGATAAGTTCAACTATTCGCTGGCAAAGCCATACATGAACTATCCTGACCTGACCTGCAAGCCGTGTCATGCTGACATGGATTACAGCAAGGTTACACTGAGCAAGGCGCTCCACTCAACTGTAAAAGCCGCTGAAACTACGGCAGCGCCCGCAGCGACAGAGACGCCAGGGTTCGAGATCCTTGTAGCAATATCTGCGTTACTGGTTGTTGTGCTGGCAAGAAGAAGGTAAGGATTACCTTCTTTTTTTTCTTTTTTGGGAATTAAAAAACCCCTGTCCGCAAACTATAAATACTTTTGTTCGTATATATACGAATTATAGTGGGCAGGACAGACTATTTTTACCAACACCACCCTCAAACCTGCCCACTACCTCCTATTGTTGAAAATTATCTTCCGGGCGCATTCCTTTTCTGTATCTCTGCGATCTTCTCTTCAAATTTAAGGCTAATTATTTCATTCAGGTGCAGTCCGACCTCAACAGGTGTGAAGCCAAGCGCAAGCCCCAGAAGCTGGCTATAGTGGAGTACGGGTATATCGTAATTCTTTCCGGCTTTCTTAAGCTCCACCTGACCTGCATCGTACTGGAGGTGGCAAAAGGGGCATGCATCGATTATGCAATCAACCCCAGCCTTCATCATCCTGTCAAGCTTGTATTCTGTCATCAAAAACGAGGTTTCAAGCATTGCTGACCTCACCCCTCCACCTGCGCCGCAGCAGTTCGTCTTACCTTCATACGCGACGCTTGCCGCTCCCGTAGCCTCCACAAGCTCATCAAAGAACACCGGACACTCAGCGCTTCCCAACTTTCTTTCCTTTGTGGGTTTCAGGAGATGGCATCCATAATGCACTGCAGCCCTGATCTCAAGAGGCTTCTCAACCGCATCGCCCAGTTTCTTCACGCCAATATCAGTGTGAAGGAACTCGATTATGTGCCTGACTTCGATCGTTCCCCTGTATTCCCTGCCTGTTTTCTTAAGGTGTGCGTTCACCTCGTTCCTGAGCCCTGTATCGCTTTTCAGGATATTGTTGGCATCCATCAGCGAACTGAAACACCCGTTGCATATTGTCAGTATGTCCGTATCCTTTTCTTCTGCAAGCGCGAGGTTCCTGGAAGCAAGGGTGAGCCATGTGATCTTATCGAACGAGCGGTAAATACCGGGCGCGGGGCAGCATGCCGCCTCCGCAAGTTCACTCCATTTGATCCCGATCCTGTCAAGCACAAGACCTGTAGCTTTTTCAATACCTGGATAGCGGTTGGGGATAAGGCATCCGGTGAATAAAGATAATTCCTTCATCTTTTGATCAGCTCGCCGAATCCCGTTGATCCAAGAAGTAATTTTACGTCCTTGAGGGCTTTTTTCCGTGCGGCTTCATCTATCCTGAGTCCAAGCTTCTTCCTGATTTCCATGTGTTTATTATCAAGTGGAATGGACTGCCCGGTCTCGATAAGAAAATTGCATATCTTCCTGTGGGCTGGAAGTATCTTTCCTTTTTTCACAGCCTCGCTCCTGAGTGTGAGCACTGCGTCAGTGACCTTTATACCGCGCGGGCATCTCTCCTGGCAGTTGTAGCACGTGGTGCACATCCAGAGTTCAGGCTGGTCGCTGACGTCTTTCTTTACAGAGTCCCTCACTATTTTCCTGATGTTGAGGCTTGTGTATTTTCCTGAAGGGCAGCTTGCATGGCATGTGCCGCACTGGAAACAGGTGAGGATATCGGTGTTTTTCATTGGATTAAATATGGGGAAACTAATATTTAAGGATTTAAGAGAAATGAGGGGGGTTCGATTGGTTCTAGTGATTATCCTGATGGGCAATACATATCAATGGAAAAAGATAAGATTTTTATCACTTTCAGTTATGATATGTCGTGTGTGGTTCAAAGAAAGCTAATAGGTAAAAATATAACCATTTACTTTAAATTCAATACAGTTAAAAGGTTGGTATAATAATGAGACTTGTTAAAGAGCTTGATAAAATAAAAAACGAAAGAAAAGAAGAGAAAAGATTAATAAAACTGCAAAAAATATGCAACAATGTAGAAACTATTAATAGTGCCATAGAGATTACAAAACACGAATCAAGTTTACACGCGCCTATATTAGCATTTGGCGTAGCGTTATTTTTATTTACCCAATCTTTTTTAACGAATGGCCTTCTTCTTATATTGAATCATTTGGCATTATATATATTTTTATTTTTTATAATCATTAATGCCCTGCGGTGGACAAATACTTACTACGATTTATTGGAAATGAGAATAAACATACTTAAGGAGAATAATAAAGATATTTCTACAATCGTTCAAACAGATAAAGAACACGAAAGAGAATTACATGTAGAATTATAGTCCTATTGAGGCTGAGACACTTTTTTCTTTATGATCCTATTTTTCTATACATTAACACCTTTAATACCATATCTCCTCGGGACTGACACATAGACCTCCCTGATGTCGGGGATGTTAACATTGGCAAAAGGCTCAGCAAAATTCTTATTTGATGTGCACATACATATATATAATATGAAAAAGATGAACATGACAGAGTTATTAAAGGTCAGGCGCAATGAAATCATGCGCATAGCTGCAAAATATGGCGCCCGGAACATCCGCCTTTTTGGCTCTGTGGCGCGCGGTGATGCTTCTCAGGACAGCGATGTAGATTTCCTGGTTGACCTTGAGCCCGGGCGTAGCCTGTTTGATCTTGGTGGGTTGTTAATGGATCTACAGGATTTACTTGCCTGTAACGTTGATGTAGTGACAGAAAGGGGATTACGACCACGTATTCGTGACCGGGTGTTGAAGGAGGCTAAACCCCTATGAGAGATTTGCGTGAAAGGTTGCTGGATATTCTTGAAGCAATTGAACGAATTGAAAAATACTCAATCCAAGGACGCGAAGCTTTCGAGCATGACGAACTGATCCAGACATGGATTGTTCATCACCTTCAGATAATTGGGGAGGCTGTGAGTGCACTTCCTGAAAATTTCAGATATAAATATCCTGATATACCATGGTCTAAGATCATTGGAATGAGAAATATATTGGTGCATAACTATTTTGGAATTGATGTGGATGTAGTTTGGGCTGTGATAATGAATGAGCTTCCGGATCTCAAAAAGAAGATCATGGCGATAATGCAGGAAGAATGATTTTCTGAAATAAAAAAACAAAATTTTCTAACACACCGCTATCTTCCCTTTTGCCAGTTCCATGCAGAACGCCTGTATGTTAGCAAGCTCCCCGTCTATGTCCTCATTTATCTCATCTCTCACAGAATCCACATCCTCCCGCTCCATAATGACCTGCGCAGCCGCTATCTTTAGAAGGTGGCTCACCTGTATGACTCAGCTGCCAGATATAGACCTCCCTGATGTCGGGGACAAAGAAATACATTTGGCAATCCATGAATTATAGATTTTTCAGCCGCCACTCAAGCATAGGGTGGTTTTTCAGATTTGTATTATATTTAACATCTTCAAAAAGCAGGCTCAAATCCGCTTTTTTCTTTTCATAAAAGAAATCAATATATCTCTGCTCGCTCTCGTTCAACAAAATCATTTTTGATGCAAACTCCTTCACAACCTCAACAACATTGTCCAATTCCACTTTCCTTCCTTTCTCCAAAAGTGGAAGCAGGAACTTCTTTATCTCAATCGGATCTATTTCGCTTATTATTTTTGCATCCAGTTTCCTGAAATCATCGGCAAGGCAGAAATAGAAAATAAAGCACTTCTTCAGCTTTTTTTCGTCAAATTCAAGCCCGCCAGCCAAAAGATTAAAAACATCAAAAAGGTCTCTTGAAGCCGCTCTTGTCAGCAAAGCCCTTAATTTCGTGCTGCAAAAGCGCATAAGGCTCGACTTTATCTATTTCATATCCTTTAATGCTAAAGGCTTTTGTCAGGATCCTGTCAATTTCATTTCTGGTTTTCAGCATGTCCTCCCTTGAATCGTTGGACACGAAATTGAAATCAATATCGACTGAAAGGCGAAGCATTCCGAAATAGATAAAATTTATAGCCGTGCCTCCTTTCAGCACAAGTCGGCTTTTCAAAAAATCATTCTCATAAATAATTCCAAGCAAATCAGCAAGCCTGTAAACCTTCTCCAGAATATCTTTCTGGAATTTTGTCTTTTCAGACAATCCTTCAATATATTTCCTGTCAGGCTTAAGCAACTTTCATCAGCTCCGTTACGGTTTTAGGCGCAATAATATTCCATTCTCTAAAATAAATCCCCTTTTTTCCGGGAATTAAATAATAAGCCCTTGTGCTCATTTTTTCTTTTACGTTCTCCAGAAAATCGCTCGGAACATTCAATTCATCCTTCAAGCCGCCAAAAATAAACCCTGCCCTGTGATACAGGCTGTTTTCACCGAAAAGAGCCAGATATTTCAATAATTTTTTATAATCTATTGACGGAAAAGCCGAAATGCTTTTTACAAGTTCCTCCATACCACCTGCGTATTCCAGATTTCTGATGCAATCCAGGACAGTTCTTTCCCTGTCGCTGACGCTTATTTTCTGGCTTCCTCTCAAGATATGCTCTACCCCGAACAAATATTTCGTAGTTACTAATTTATAGGAAGTGTCCTGAAACTCAAACGATTTCAGGATTTTGTCTGTCGAAATATATGCAACATTCAAATAAGACTGCGCCGCTCCATGCATTTCAAGAGCCGTATGATGGGAGATAAAATAAGGGTTTGCCAATCGCGATGCAACAAGCATTTTATCCACTGAGAATGCCTTTCCTATCATTTGCGCAGGCACTATTGCAAAGAGCCCGCGCCTTATCTGATTTATATATCCTTTATTCTTTAGCCTGAAAAGGATCTGCCTTGCAGTTTTTTTGTTTGGAATGATTTTATATGCTTCCCCGCTACTGAACACCTCTCGTTCATAGAAGCTGAAATATGCCTTGTGTTCAAGGGGGCTAAGATTTACGCTTAGGTTATTGTAGTTATACGGTGACATAGACATATAGATAAATATGTGTAATGGAGTTTATAAATCTTTCATAACGCCTGTATATTAGCAAGCTCCCCTATCTATAACCTCATTTATCTCGTCTCTCACAGAATCCCCATCCCCGCTCTCCATGATTACCCGCGCAGCCGCTATCTTCGGAAGGTCGATGGGCTCACCTATCTGGCTAAGCAGCCAGACATAGACCTCCCGATGTCTGGGACGTTAACATATATCTCATTAGCTATCCTGTGGCTGAGCACATTGTAAATCTTTCCCACATGGCTCACAGGGTTCTTGCCTGTGAGAAATACGGCAGGGGACGAATGAAGTTTTATATAGTTGAGAGTAAAGTATAATACTTATGTCTCAACAAAAGTTCGTAGACAGGAAAGAAGAGCTTGGATTTCTGGAGGAACGATACAAAACCGATCTTGCTGAATTTGTCGTTTTGTACGGCAGAAGAAGGGTGGGAAAAACAGAATTATTGCTGAAATTTCTCGAAAACAAGAAAGGGTTTTATCTCCTTGCATCAACAGAGGGCGACAGGCAAAACATCAAAGATTTCTCTAAAATAGTAGGCCGCTTTATCGGAGACGAAAATCTAAGTACTCTTGATTTTGACAGCTGGCAGAGCTTTTTTGAGGCTCTTTTTAAGCACAAGGCATTTGATGCCATGCTGAAGAAACAAAAAATCGTCATAATCATAGATGAGTTTCCATTTCTGATACAAAGCAATAAGGACATACCATCCATTTTTCACAAAATCTGGGAACTTATAATGAAGAATGAAAACATTATGCTTATCCTATCCGGTTCTGCGGTCGCAGTAATGGAATCCGAAGTCCTTGACAAAAAAAGCCCGCTATATGGAAGAAGAACAGGGCAGTGGCAGCTTCAGCCGCTTCATTTTTCATATTTGAAAGAGTTTTTACCGTACTCTCTGGAAGAGCTGGCTATGGTGTGGTTCGTAACCGGAGGAATTCCCGCATACCTGCCGAAATTCAGCCCGAAGCTGTCTTTTTGGGAAAACATTCAAAATGCTGTCCTGAAAAAAGGAACATACCTTTACACGGAAGCTGAATTATTGCTTAATGACGAATTCAGGGAGCCAAAAAACTACAAGCTGATCTTTAAGGCGATTGCATTGGGTTCTAACACGCTTGGAGAGATATGCAACAATACGGGACTTGACAAAAGCATGGTATCCAAGTATCTTGATGTGCTAAAGAGCCTGCATATTGTCAGGGAGGAAATTCCGGTAACTGCTTCACGCAAATTCAAGAAAAGGCTCTATTTAGTCTCTGATCCCTACTTCAATTTCTGGTTCAGGTACGTTTACCCGAACAGGATCGACCTGGAAGCGGGCAGAAATGAAGAAATCACCGCGCTTGTCAAAAAGGATTTTTCAGATTATGCAGGGCATATGTTTGAGGTTCTGGTGGACGAGCTGATAAGGACTAAATTTGTTTTAAAGCAGTTTTCATTTTCAGAAATCGGCCGCTGGTGGCATGGCGGCGAGGAGATTGATATTGTGGCTCTGAACGAAGCTACAAAAGATATCGTTTTCATTGAGTGCAAATGGCAGAATCTAAGCCAGAAAGACGCTAAAAGAGTGCTTTTTGATTTGCAGGAAAAAAGCAAACATGTTGAGTGGAACCTCGAAAAAAGAAAAGAACATTTTGCGATATTCGCAAAAAAGATAGACGGAAAAGATGCTATTCGAAAAAGCGGCTTTCTTGTGTGGGATCTGGAAGATTACTGAGCTTTCTGATATGGAAGGTTCCTTATTCCCGAACTTCTGCAACAAAACGTTTAAAATAACAGAAGTAATCTACAACACATAATCATGAGAAGCGATAACATCAAGAAAGGGCTTGAGCGCGCCCCGCACAGGTCCCTGTTAAAAGCAGTGGGGCTTACGGATGAGGAAATGGAATTGCCCTTCATAGGGGTCGTGAATTCATGGAATGAGGTGATCCCGGGGCATATACACCTTGATAAGCTTGCAGATGCGGTAAAAGCAGGCATCAGGATGGCAGGAGGCGTGCCGTTCGAGTTCAATACGATCGGTATCTGCGACGGTATAGCAATGGGGCATTCCGGAATGAAAAACTCGCTTCCCAGCAGGGAATTGATAGCAGACAGCATTGAGTTGATGGTCGGGGCTCACCAGTTCGACGGGATGGTCATGATACCCACCTGCGATAAGATAGTGCCAGGACACCTGATGGCAGCAGGGAGGCTTGATATACCGACAATAGTAGTGACTGGAGGGCCGATGCTTCCCGGTATCGTGGGCGATGAGCCGCGGGATCTCATATCTCTTTTCGAGGCTGTGGGCGCACGCAGGAATAATAAAATTACCGAGCAGGACCTGAAGAATCTTGAGGACTGCTCATGCTGCGGCGCAGGTTCGTGCGCCGGGCTGTTCACGGCGAATACCATGGCATGCGTAACTGAGGCGCTGGGCATGAGCCTGCCCGGGTGCGGCACTGCGCATGCAGTTGATGCTAAAAAGACAAGGATAGCAAAGCATTCAGGAATGAAGATCCTCGAACTTGTGAAGAATGGAATAACCCCGCGGCAGATAGTCACACAGGCTGCTCTTGATAACTCCATCCGCGTGGACATGGCTATCGGCGGCAGCTCGAATACCGCTCTTCACATGCCTGCGATAGCTTCAGAGTTCGGGCTTGAACTTGCGCTTTCAAGGTTCGATGAACTGAGCAGGGAGACGCCTCATCTCATTAACCTGCGACCTGGCGGGAACCGGTTCCTCATCGATTTTGAGCGCGCCGGGGGCGTTCCTGCGATTCAGCAGAGGCTAAAGTTTGCTCTCGATCTAGATACATTGACCGTAACTGGAAAAACCCTGGAAGAGAACCTGAAAGAATATATTATCATAAATCCACGAGCTAATAAGGAGATAATTGCAACACTTGATTTGCCTGTTCACGCGGAGGGAGGAATAGCAGTGCTTCGTGGTAGTCTTGCCCCCCAGGGCTCTGTGGTAAAGCAGACTGCTGTGAGCCAGAATATGCTGAAATTCTCAGGTATTGCAAGGGTCTTTGACAGCGAGGAGCTTTCGATGAAGGCAATCATGGAAAAGAAGATAAAGCCTGGCGACTGCATCATCATACGCTATGAAGGTCCGAAGGGAGGACCCGGGATGCGGGAGATGCTTTCACCCACAGCCGCCATTGCAGGTATGGGCTTGATCGAATCGGTAGCGCTTGTCACAGACGGGCGGTTCTCGGGCGGGACAAGGGGACCGTGCATAGGTCACGTATCGCCAGAGGCTGCAGATGGAGGGCCCATCGCGCTTGTGAGGGAAGGAGACATCATAGAGATCGATATCCCGGCGCGCGTGTTGAACCTTGCTGTCTCAAAGGAAGAGATAGATAAGCGAAGGAAAGCCTGGAAAGCGCCAGCTCCGAAAGCGATGAAAGGGTATCTTGCAAGGTATCAAAAACTGGTAAGTTCGGCGGATAAGGGCGCGATATTCCATTAGTCAGCTCTTATCAATAGAGGATAAAACAATGCCTCTTGTTAAGGTGGAAAAATTTGATTGAATGTGAAAGTCTTGAAAATGTGCGCGAGAACATCGATAGAATAGACCGTGAGATCGTAAAACTCATCTCGGAGAGAAGCAGATATGTAAAGCAGGCTGCTGGATGCATGGGAAAACATTATCATAAGACACGGATTTCACTGATTAACACGGATTATTGAAAGTTCTGACTTACGCGAACTGCCCCGCCACAAAACCAGAAGCCCACGCCCAATGTAAATTATATCCTCCCAGCTGCCCGGTCACATCAATGACCTCGCCTGTAAAATAGAGACCTTTGACCTTTATTGACTCCATTGTCTTTGATGAAAGTTCATCCGTATCAATTCCGCCAAGCGTAACCTCAGCTGTCCTGAAATCCTCGGTAGATTCCGGCTTAACCTCCCAGTTATGCACTTTTTGAGATATGTTCCTGAGTTCCTTTTCATTATATTGATTGACCGGTTTTGACTGGATATTTAATGCGCACCAGATCTTCGAAAGACGCGAGGGCAGATATTCAGAAAGCAGGTTATGCATGTCGATTTTGCTTTTACCGAGTTGTCTTGCAACAAAAACTCCGAATATATCAAGTCCGGGCAACAGATCAATAACAATGGTATCGCCATCCTTCCAGTATGAGGATAACTGAAGTATCGCAGGACCGCTAAGCCCCTTGTGAGTGAAAAGGACGCTTCCCCGGAACTCCATTTTGCTGCATCTGACAGAGGCGTCAATTGAGATGCCGCTTAATTCTCCAAACATTTTCATATCTTTTCCTGAAAAAATAAAAGGAACAAGCGCTGGCATAAGCTCCGTGACTTTGAGACCGAACTGCTTTGCCAGCTTATGCCCGATACCGGAAGCGCCTATCTGTGGATAAGACAATCCACCCGTGGCAATGACAAGCGACTCTGACCCAAAGACCCCTTGATCTGTCGATACTATGAATGAATCTTCTTTTTTCACGTCAAGGATACTGCAATTTAAGATCACTTTTACGCCGGCATCATTACATTCCCTTTCCAGCATCCGTATAATATCCTCCGAACTTTCGGCGCAGAATAATTCGCCATGTTCTCGTTCTTCATATTTTATGCCATGTTTTCCAAGCAGGGCAATAATATCATCGGGTCTAAAACGGGAAAGTGCGGATTTGCAGAAGTGTGGATTATTTGATAAATAATTGGTATGGGATGTATTGAGATTTGTAAAATTACAGTTTCCGCCTCCGGAAATGCGTATTTTTTTCCCTGTTTTTTCTGCACGGTCAAGAACAAGGACAGAGCGACCTCTTTTTCCCGATCCGATGGCGCATATCATACCAGATGCGCCCGCCCCAATGATTATAACATCTTTCTTGATCATTCTGTCCCTGGTTTCAAATAAGCTGCTCTCTTTAGTATTATCCTGATATTAACTCTTTTTTAATTCAACAAAAGATACTATCCACCCAAGGACTACAAGCAATCCCCCTGTGAGAATGACTTTCCATTCAAGCTGTGCAAGCATGAACACGCAGAACAACATCCCGAGGATAGGAAGTACCGGAAGTCTTCCTGCAGATAGCGGCACCCTGAAAGGTCGGTTCATTCCAGGCTCCTTATACCTGAGGAATATCAATGCGGCATTTATCACAAAAAATGTCACGAACAGCGTAAAGTTATCCACATTAGCCACAAAGGCGATATCCCCGGCAAAAATGAATCCTATCGATACGACCATGGTAACTATTATGGCTGTCCATGGCGTCCTCCTTGACCTGTGCACGCGTGAAAGGATAGCAGGGAGCGACCCTGAATCAGCCATACCGTACATTATCCTGGATGACCCCAGCATCATCATAAGCACTGTATTGGCTGTGGCAAACAGGGCAATAGCCGTGAGGAGAATGAACGCCTTGCTGCCGAAAGCGAAAAATGCCAGGTCAGCAAATGGGGCATCCGAGGTTGAAAGTCTTTCCCATCCCATCACGCTGACCGCAGATAGCGCCACTGTGATGTATAGGATAATACTCACAATTATCGCCAGTATCAATGCTTTCGGGATCGTTTTCTCAGGAGACTTTGTCTCCTCCGAGAGCTTGACTATGCTCTCAAACCCGGTATAAGCGAAAAACACAAGCGCAGACGCCTGAAAAACGCCAGTCCAGCCATGAGTTATCTCAAAATAGTCCACCTTTCCCAGATAAGGAAGCCCGATAAATATCACAATAACAAGACCCGCGGTCTCTATGAGCGTTGCTATGATAACAAAACGCGCGGTTTCTTTTATCCCGTAGAAGAGGAGGAAGGAAAGAGCCACGATCAGCACAAAAGCGGACGTGATGACGGGTACTTTGAAAAAAGCATTGAAATAGCCTCCAAAGCCAAGTGCGACCGTTGCCGCACCTATCACACCGCTCAGGATGATAAGCCACCCGATAATGAATGCCAGCCTCCTCCCAAATGAATTCCTGACATACTCATGCTCTGCGCTCGCCTTCGGGAACATGGACGAGAGCTCTGCATAGCTAAGTCCCGTAAATACTGCTATCAGGGACGCAATGGCAAATGAAAGCCATACAGAGTTCCCGGCAAGCCCTGCAGCTTTTCCTATGAGGGCATATATTCCGGCGCCGAGAATGATGCCGACACCTGAAAGCGTTACCTCAAGCAGCCCGAGTTCACGTTTCAATCCCACCTTATCGCTCATTTCTTCACCGGTTTATAGAAAAGAGCGAACCTGTATTCATCGGGTGGTCTGTTCATCTTCCTCCACAGGACGTATTCAGGCGTGATATCCGACAGTTGAAACCAGTACCAGGACATCTTTGCGCTGTCAAGCCTGATATAATCACTTCCCAGATTGCGCTGCATGACATCTGCCTCGGTCTCATTTTCGTCAGAATCATGCACCACGATGAGAGGGGCATTGAATTCTGCATCGAGGTCTACCTTCCATTGAATGTTGGAATAATGGCGCCCATACCAGAGGAACTGTGTTTCCATGTTCACATCAGTGATCTGTATCTCAGTGGACTGGTTACTGTACCGGGAAGATATCTCAAAGAATGTATTGAGGAATTCTGAGAACTTCTTTTGAGGAGGTTGTGACGCCTGTATCATCGGTTCAGCGGGATCCGTATGGTTCTCGTAGTTAAGGAGAAGGCTTGAATTAACAAAAAACAAGCTGCTTATCAGAAGGAAAATAACCGCAGCAGCGCCTGCTCTTGACCTGATGTTAAGCCCCGGCAAAAGTTCACCCAGATAAGCTGCTGCGATCAAAATAAGAGGCAGCAGCGGATTGAGCACAAGCCAGGGAACTTTTTCCTGCACATATGAATATATGAAAAAGTTCGAAAGCGCCCAGAAGACCAGGAATGCAATGAACCTGTTCTTGATATAAACTACCCCGATCATCCCAAGAACAAGGAGGGGCAGGAAGATCAGGATGGATGACTGGATATAAGTAATTGGTAAAAACTTCCCTGCCCAGGGATAACTCTGTGCAATGAGATACATTATGTCCACAAATACCCAGTATATGAGCAGTATTGCCAGGAGCTTTTCTTTTATCCTGTCGCGGCAGCCGTAATAGAACATTCCCAGGATTCCGAACACAAGTACTGGCAATTCATAAAGGGCGATTATGGGCAGGTAGTAGAAGTACGGTCCCCCCATGCGCTGTATCCTGTGCATTTCGTACCAGTGGGATATCGCCTTTTCAACAGCGGCTTTCATACCCGTTATGTCAAGGACGTTACCTGTATAGAACAGTGAAAAAACCACAAGGACCACAAGAACCAGAAATAGCCCTTCCAGAAGCGGGATAATAAATTCCCGGTCAGGTCTTTTCAATCTGCCTATCAGTCCTCTATACCAGCCTTCCCTGATGAAGAACATGAAAAGGAACAGGGCTATTAAAGCCATGATAATATATGCGTTCTCTTTCAGCGCAGCTATTGAAGAGATCGCTATTCCCCCCAGGGCAAGATAAAATATCCTTTCAATAGAATACCATGTTCTGATGCAGGTTTTACCGGATTTTATGGAAAGTGAAATGACCAGGATCAAAAATAACAGGATCACTGACATCAGGGTATATGCAGCCGCCTTTGACTGGAAAGCATACTCAAATCTATTAAGAACTATCAATACTGCAACTGCAGCCCCTGCGACATAATATAGATTCAATCCCGAAAGTGACAGTTTATCACGTGCATATGCCTCTGCGTATTTTACGGCGCATACCAGTGCCAGCAGCGTAAAGAACGATATGAAAATATCCTCCCTGTAGAACCGCGAGTAATACAGGAACGAAGGCGACAGTGCGAGAAAGAATGCTGCCATTACCGTTCCGGTATTCCCGAGATATCTGCGAAGGGGTATGAGTAAGAAGATCATCGAAGCGCCCAGGAGGGCAGGAAGCAGCCTTGAAGTATAAACGGTATCTTTAAGATGCCTGTACATTTCAGCTGTGGCATAGTACATGAACGGGCCGTGGAATGAAGGGTCATAGGTGTAACTGCCGTCATTGAATAATTTGTAAGTGAAATAAGCCACTGCAGCTTCATCATGGTGGAAAACCCTCTCGTCAAGGTGATAGAGCCGCAGGAAAAACGCAAGAAAGATTATGAGGATAAAAAATGCCGCCAATACGAAATGCTTTTTATTCATTAACATATAAAATAGTTAAATCATATTCATAGCATTTATGGTTAAATGGAGATATTCTCAGGTCATGCCAAAAATCAGGGTAAAACTTTTTGCCAATCTCAGGGAATTCACGGGTACGAAAGAACTGGACGTGGAGAGTGGAACTGTCAGGGATGTTCTGCAAAAGCTCTGCAGGAAATTTCCAGGATTTGAAAAAATGATATTCGATGGGGAAAAGATAAAGCCTTATATAAATGTATTTCTAAACGGAAAGAATGTTCTGGATAATGGTGGACTTGATACAATACTGCACAGGGATGACGAGATCGCTATATTCCCTCCTGTGTCCGGAGGATGATGTTTCACAAAAGAGCAAATGCTGATGAAGCAAAGGATTTTTTTTTAAGAGCAGTTCGCCCTGTTGATGGAACTGAGGTTTTGCCAATAGGGGATTGTGATGGAAGGATAGCAGGCGAGGACGTTTTTGCAGGTACAGATGTGCCGCATTACCGCCGGGCTGCAATGGACGGCTTCGCGGTGCGGGCTTCAGATACTATGGGAGCCGGCAGCAATTCACCCGCGCTCCTGCGACTGGGGCAGAACGTGGAAAAAGGAATATGTACGTGGGTGCATACCGGTTCTCCTGTTCCGGATTGGGCGGATGCTGTGGTCATGATGGAGGATACTGTCGTTCACGGTGACATGGTTGAGGTTTTTTTTCAGGTACATCCATTAAAGAACGTGGGGGAGATCGGTGAAGATATCAGGAAAGGTGAACTCATAATCAAGGAAGGGCACATGCTACGCCCATGCGATATTGCGGTCCTTGCATCTCTGGGTATTGAAAAGATCAATGTCATAAGAAAGCCCATTGTGGCAATAATCCCAACCGGGGAGGAGCTTGTCCCGAGGGAAAGTAAAGTACCGGGTGAGGGCGAGGTATATGAGACCAACGGTTTGATGACTTCCCTGTATGTCAGGAAATGGGGTGGGATCCCGAGGCTTCTGGACATCGTGACCGACGACCCTGAAAAAATAAAAGAGGCTATCCAGAGGGTTTCGGGCGCAGATATGATAATCATCAGCGGCGGGACATCAGTGGGAAAAAGAGATTATGTGCCCGCAGTTGTGGAATCCCTTGGGACGCTTCAAGTCCACGGCGTAGGGATAAGCCCTGGCAAGCCCACGGCTCTTGGTTTTGTAAACTTGAAACCGGTCGTGTGCATGCCGGGATACCCGGTAGCAGGCATGGTGGCGCTGTACTTTTTTGCGCGTCCGGCGCTGCGCAAACTCGCGCATATCACTGACGAACCAGACAGGGTAGTACGCGCAGTGCTGTCAGAGAAGATACCGGGAAGGACGGGATACAAGACATTCGCGCGTGTCAGGCTGGACAGAGGCAAAGCTGTCCCTCTTTCGACCTCAGGCGCGGGAATACTAAGCTCAGTCTCAAAGGCTGATGGATTTGTGATAATACCCGAGAACGTGGAAGGTAAAAGCAAGGGAGAAGAGGTGGATGTGGTTATTATAGAATAATTTAATACCTTTTTGTAACGTTTATCCGGGGTTCAGATACTTTTTGAGGTATTATAAAGCAGTAACTGAATCCGGATTTTGTTCTATATTCGACCAGATATCGGTCAGCTTAAATCCGACAGGTAGGGCAATAAGACCGCAGATAAAACCCACTGCTGTTGTAACTTTGAACATGAAAAACGGTTCATTCGGAAAGCCAGCTACAAAATATGTTGCAATGAACGAAAGAAATCCGAGCACTAATAGAACACATTTTATCGGATTCTCGTTCGGGGTTTCAGTGATTTTCTGTCTCATAATAGCATCCATTGAGAATTATTAGCTTCTATAATTATTATACCACTATTTAACCGTTTTGTTCTGCCTGTTTACTGGAAAAAAAGTATAATAAAACGCATGCTGCGCCTCATCTACATTATAATCATCATGACTAACTATAAATATAATTGTAGATTAACATGTTAGTAATCAAGAATGTACAGGAGGAAATTAATGTGAAATACCAAAAAACGATTAAGTTATGGCTTAAAGTACTGATGGCAATGCTTTTAGCGTTTGCATTAGCAGGTCCCACATCATCGCAGGTTGTCAGCACAACTGATATCGATGAGCGCATTCCTGTGAGCTTTTTCACCGACAACCCGTGCACCCCGGTATTTGATAATATTAATCTGACAGGAGAGACACACATTAAAGGGCAGGTAATAACAGGTGTGGAATACTTCAATGGACGTATCACCACGAATCTGCGCGGCGAGGATGACTTAGGCGTTCAATATGTGGTCAAGGAAGAACTCAAAGTCAAAAATAAATTTCCAGGAGAAGGACCTTTCAGCGAAACATATCATTTCAAGGTCAACGCCAAGGGACCTGCCGACAATTATTTCATAAAAGCCAAATACCAGATAAGCCCGACCGGCGAAGTTAAATCTTTCTTTGAATCCGGCTGTAAAAATTAAGCAGGTTGTACCTGCTTTTTATTTCTTTTTTCATTATTATTTATTTGATACTCACATCCGCATTATTCTGTGATATGGACAGGTAGATCGGTGCTCCTGTGGAGTTGTAGTTAAGAAGAATGGTCGATTGGGATGCAGGCTGTTTACCCTGAGCATAACCCTGATAGAAAGTGATTTCTCCATCCCGTATCATATTCCCGATATAGTGTCTGGTAATCTCAGAAAGGCTTTTCAATTGCGAGCTTCCTGTTCCTGTAGAATTAAGGATTATGGTCGGATTATCCCACCTTACTTCCTCTGTTGAAAGACCCGAACCTCCCGTATTTAATGTAGCGATAAGTTTCAAACTGTAATTTCCTGTCTGATAAAAATCATTGTACCAACTCACGTTTTAGAAGATTTCTAACTTTTTAAGCTTCACAATTAAAGATGTTAACTTTTTAAATCATCTTTTCCGTCCCTATATTATAAAA
>JAYTKX010000172.1:0-8723 GCA_043729865.1 Methanobacteriota archaeon | reverse complement strand
GTACGAAGCTTCTTTAATTTATCCACAATAAAATCAAGAACCCCTCTGAATGCACTTTTGCTATCCGTATGTAGATTGCTCTTCACAACCTTGCTCTCTTCCCCATCATGAAAATGATGTGGAAAAGATTCAATCTCAGGATGATCGGGCGCATTATCCCATCGATGGATTAAACCACGTTGAGCTCTCTGCTCCCAATGGTAAGAATAATCATTCTCGTCGCTCAACCAGACATCGAGGAAACTGTTATCGATAAAATACACCCTGAGTTTATTGGGTTGCGCAGACCTTCCTCCGATAAACTTTATCTCTTTAACGATATCTGAAAACTCTATCCGGGCTATCCTTTCAAGTTCCTGATAGGTCAAAAGCATCTACTGTACCCTGCCAAGACGTGCCTTTAGGTCAGAGATGTACTTCTCCTTGTTCTTCCAAACGATATAATCTTCCCACGCAGGATGACTTGGTATCTTTTTGGATTTTATCGCCTCGTATAATTCTTCTTTCAAGGCAACATTGTATCTATCTCTGAAGTCCGCGATATCTGCCTCTGCAAGACGGATCTCTTTTTCAATAAATGATATCAAGCCTCTGTGAATTAAGACATCCTCAGGTAAACCAATCGCATGACTGAGTTCGGCGGTAACTGATGATACATATTCTATTGAAGACATTGTATATACTCTTATATTTGTGATGAGTTAAAACTTACCATTTATAATCCCGTAACGGAAAAAAAGTTTAGAGGTAATTATACCCCGCTTAATCCTATCCAGTATATCCACATACTCCAACCCGCGGGGAGTTGACAGCAGGCAGTAATAGATCTTCTCCACATTTATGGTCCGGGGCACAATCATCACAAATCCAGCCATCTCCTGACTCTACAACCAAGAGTTGCCCCCTTTCCAGAGATGGCAGTCTGATCCCCGGCGCCGTCCCTAAAATGATATTGGTGTGTCTCTCAAATCTTTGCGTCCTAAAATGAGAAGGGCACATCTCTTAAATTTTCACACCCTTTGCGTCCTTCGCGATGTCCTGCCCATCTAAAACCGCAAAGCGCGCAGAGAACGCAACGCTGCGCCCCCATTCCACGCGTCCATGTCCCCCATACGCAGCGCATCCCCCGGCGGCGCGGCGCCGAACAGCTCTACTTTGTGCTCATCAGCCTTTATCTGCGATTTATTTATTCTTGACTGAAATAATTCATTTACTATTGAATGTGACAACGTCAATAATAGATATTTAATCAAAATTTTTTTGTATAAGTTAAACATATTAATAATTAATGTCAGGTGTTATTTTTCTCGGGACAGGAGGAGGAAGGATGGTGGTGCTTAACCAGATGCGCCACAGCGGGGGTTTCTGGCTCACACTCGACGGCGTGAATATATTGCAGGATCCGGGACCTGGAAGTCTTGTGATGGCGCATAAGCACGCGCTCAAACCCTCCTCACTTGATGCAATAGTCCTGTCCCACAGGCATATTGACCACTCCAATGACATCAATGTAATGATAGAAGCAATGACTGGCGGCGGTTTCCATCCAAGGGGACGCGTGATAGTTCCCGGAGACTGCCTGAATGATGACCCGGTAGTCCTTCATTATGTCAGACCGTTCACTGAAATAATTGAAATAAAAGAGGGTCTGAAAATAAGTATTCACGACATTAATATATTATTCCCCATAAGAACCATGCATCCGGTGGAAACCTACGGGGCAATATATGAATTCAATTCCATGCGACTTGGTTACATCCCGGACACTGAATATTTCCCTGAGCTTGCGCAGGCTTATAAGGGGGTAGATATCCTCATAATCAACGTGGTTAGAATGACCACGGATAAAAGGATAAGGCACCTGAATATCAAGGAGGCTGAAAAC
Organism: Methanobacteriota archaeon; assembly: GCA_043729865.1. Classification (GTDB taxonomy): domain Archaea; phylum Halobacteriota; class Methanosarcinia; order Methanosarcinales; family Methanoperedenaceae; genus Methanoperedens. The sequence goes on along the minus strand of JAYTKX010000172.1, from coordinate 6,838 downwards.
CTGATAGGGGCCATAAAGCCGAAAATGGCAATACTTACCCACTTCGGCTTGCAGGTGCTAAAAGCCTCCCCAGACCATCAGGCAAAGCTCATATCTGAAAGAACAGGCGTCAGGGTCATCGCAGCAAATGATGGTTTAGGTGTAAGATTTGAAGAAAAAGAAAATCTGGACCGGTGGCTCTAAAGCTTGCTCTTTACAGATTCGACCTTTTCTATCATCCCTTTCGGACGGTCCCTCCTATCATCGATCGTGAGATGGGTAACAACCCTTTTTATACCTTTCTTGATAAGTGCCTCATGAGCAGCTTTTACGGCGCTAAAAGCTTCATCTAGAGAAGATACTTCCATTATAGTGCCCATGGGAGTCACCTGGTATTTGACCCCTGCTCTATCAATTGCTTTAACAGCCTCTGATATATGCACGCTCATGCTTGTGTTGTCTGTTCCAAGTGCAACGATATGAAGTTCTGCTGTAATAACTGATTTCATTCTAACCACCGCATCTCTGTTCGCTTCAAAGGTTAAAAATACTTTCGGTCAAGAAAAAGGTTTTAAATAGTAACAGCACGACAATAATACCGGAGGCTGATTATGTCTAGAGAAGAACTGCTTCAAAAAGCTAAAACTTCTCGCCCGTCTGTGACCGTTTTTGGTCTCGGCGGCGCGGGATGCAACATCGCAACATGGATTGCTGATAAGAAACTTACTGGTGGTAAAATTGTGGCTGCCAATACCGATGCCACTCATCTTAGCTCTATGACCAGGGCAGATAAGATAATGCTGCTGGGTGAAAAGCTGTGCAGGGGTCACGGATGCGGAGGATACCCTGAGAGGGGTGCGGAAGCGGCGCGCGAGAACCTTGCAGAGATCAAGCAGGAATTGGAAGGCACAAATCTTTTGTTCCTTGTGGCAGGTCTGGGGGGCGGGTCAGGCACAGGCGCTATACCCGTAGTCGCAGGCGTTGGAAGGGAACTCGGCGCACTCACCATTGCATGTGTGACTATCCCCTTCACGATCGAGATGTCGCGGCGCGAAAAAGCCCGTGAAGCCATAAAATCACTCGCAGAAGTGTGCGATTCAATAGTAGTGATCGATAACTCCAAGCTCAGGGAAGTAGCAGGAAATCTCCCGCTCAAGGATGCGCTTGCGGTGGCAAATGCCCTTGTAGGTTCGTTCGTCAAGAACCTGACAGATACCATCACACAGCCAAGCCTTGTAAATCTTGACTATGCTGACCTTCGGGCAGTGATGGAACGAGGCGGTATCGCTTCAATAGGTATCGGCGAGGGCGATGGCGAGAATCGCGTGGAAAAGGCGGTCTCACAGGCGCTGTCCACTCCGCTGCTTGATATCACTGATATATCCAACGCATACGGCGTCCTCATCCACATCGTGGGCGGCGAGGATATGACCCTTGATGAAGTTGCGATCGCAGGTGAGCAGATAATGGACAAAGTACCCAACACAAAGCGTGTTATATGGGGCGCTAAGGTCGATCAGTCGCTGACGGGCAACGTGCGCGTTATGGCAGTATTGACCGGTGTGACATGTCCGTTCATAGGTGAGGTCGTGGTAAGAAGAGAGCCTGTCAGGCTTCCAAAGGAAGTTGTGAAACCGCTTCGTATAGCAATGGAGCATATGGCTAAGGCGCAGGAGCCTGAACCTGTACCAATGGCTTCAACAAAGCATTCCGGAGATAAACAATCAAGAATGGAAATAATCAAAAAAGCCGCAGTGTTCAGCAAGGAAAGGTAGGAGAAGTCCCCTACTTTTTGTCTTTTCTTTTTTCTCTTTCACCGCTCGAAATTGAAATTCTGCTTCACGATCTTGAGCGCGCAGTAATTTCCACACATAGTGCATGCTTCGGTATCCGCTGGTGAACGGCTGTCCCTGACCGCCCTTGCATGAACAGGATCGATAGCAAGCTCGTACATCCTGTCCCACTGCAGATCGCGCCTGGCGCGTCCCATGTCGAGGTCCTGCTCCCTGTCGTTGTTCTTCACCATGTCGCCGATGTGCGCCGCAATTCTCGCGGTTATGACGCCCTGCCTTACATCATCCACATTGGGAAGCGCAAGATGCTCGGCTGGCGTCACATAGCAGATAAAGTCCGCACCGTATGCGCTTGAGAGCGATGCGCCGATGGCTGCGACTATGTGATCGTAGCCGGGTGCGATGTCAGTAACAAGCGGTCCGAGCATGTAGACCGGCTTCTCCCCGCTCAGGCGCTTCATGAGCTTCACGTTAGCGTCTATCTCGTCTATCGGTATGTGTCCAGGTCCTTCCACTATGGTCTGCACACCTGCCTCATGCGCCATGTCCGATAACTCTGAGTTCATTATAAGCTCCTGTATCTGGGCGCGGTCAGTAGAGTCATGTATCGCTCCTGCTCGCATGCCGTTTCCCATGCTCAGGGTCACTTCGTGCTCTTTCATTATCTCGAGCAGGTAATCGAACTCGCTGTACAGAGGATTCTCCTTTTCGTTGTGCAGCATCCATGCTGTCATGAAAGCCCCGCCGCGGGAGCATAAACCACCGAAACGTCCCTGCTTCTTGAGACGCTCCACTGTTATGAGGTTGATGCCAGTGTGGATTGCCATGAAATTTGTCCCCAGCTTTGCCTGCTCTGCCGTTATCCTGAAGAGTTCATCCTCCTTCATGTCCACTGCTCTGCCGTATTTTCGGATGGCTTCTATGAAAGCCTGGTACAGCGGCACGCTTCCAACTGAAAGGGTTGTGGAATCAATAACTTTTTTCCTTATCTCGAAAAAATCCCCGCCTGTCGAAAGCTCCATGATCGTGTCTGCGCCTGTTGCTTCTGCGACCCTTGCTTTTTCTATCTCCATATCGATATCGACTATATCGGACGATGTGCCGATAGAGGCGTTTACCTTGGTACGCAGTCCTTTTCCAATTCCGCATGGTTTTGTGTAGCGGTACGGGCTAATGGGAATGACTATCCTTCCGTTCGCTACTCCCCGGCGCACGAATTCAGGTTCGACTCTCTCTTTTGCTGCAACCTGTTTCATCTCTTCGGTCAGGTTGCCTTTTTTTGCTTCAGCGATAAGGCTCATAAGTATTACCGGGCTTTTGGAGGGATGCAATCATAGATAAATGTGTTTAATCAATTAAATTGAATTTAACGCAAGTAAATTTGTTTTAATATATTCAATTCCCATTCGTCAGCAAGAATATGCTCATTAGCGCAAAAACAACACCTGCTGCAACCCTCAAGTTCACAGCTTCACCCAGGAAAACCACACCCAGGAGCACGCCTACAAGCAGGCTCATGTTGGCTATCGGGACGACCTTGGACAGGGGACCGCTCTCAAGCGCAAGGAAGAAAATTATTGTTGCGACCGCGGCGGTGATGCCTCCTGCTATCCCGTATTTTATGCTGTTCATATCCATATTGAAATCACTTTTCGTGATAAAATACGCTCCCAGAATTATCTGTGCAATGAATTGCACTGTGATAAAGACCATGGAGGATGCAACAGGGTTGTTGCCTGTAGATGAGAGTTTGATAAAGAACTGCATAAACCCGTAAAGGATTACGCACGCAACGGCATAAATGATCCAGTTCATAGAATAGACAGAAGAACCCGTAAAGTGATAAAGATTACTTCACACCCTATCCCTTAGCAACTTTGCGAGTTCGTCAAAAGCAGGCGGTCTTATCTGGAACACATCGATGCCGGCGGGATATTCCATGGGTCTGCCGTCCGTGAATATCAGCACTCCGTTAGTATTCTCAGGTAGTTCACCTATTATACCGGTGGCATGTTTGCCGATCCCGTCCTGGATCTCCTGTATCTTTTTCGCAAGATACTCTCTCCATTTATCAAAGTCAATGTCCTTGCCATAGAAACCCTGATGGATATCCTTTATCTCAGGATAAAACGATTTTGAATATTCCTCGAAAATGAGCTTTGCCACACTGAGAGACTTGATCTTGTCGATCCCCTTAAGTTTTGCGCCTGCGTCCACCAGGGGTTTCAAAAATTTGTAATGGTTGCTCTCTTTCCCGAACTTTTCAAAAAATTCAATGCCAGCTGTTTCGCCCTCTTCCATACCTTCAACATACACCATGCTGATATTCCCGTATGTTGACCTGAAATATTCTATCTTTTCCTTTACCTCGCCCCAGAACCTTTCCACCTTAGCCCTGTCGATATCCATTTCAAGAGCCAGTTCTTCAAAGGGGAGCGTGGGCACAACAAAGAGTTTCCTCTTTTCTTTGAAGCTCATTGCTTCTGGTTTATCGATCTTGCCTAACTCTGCCATGGTTTAATCCTTATGCTCTAAGAAATATAAACATTTCCCATCATCTAACACACCGGTATCTTCCCTTTAGCAAGGTCCATGCAGAATTCCTGTATGTTCGAAAGCTCACTATCTATTACCTCATGTATCTCATCTCTCACAGATCCCACATCCCCGCGCTCCATAATGACCTGCGCTGCCGCTATCTTCGGAAGGTCAATGGGCTCGCCTATCTGGCTTACTAGCCATACATAAACCTCCCTGATGTCAGGTACATTAAGATAAATCTCATTGGCTATCCTGTGGCTGAGCACGTTGTATATCTTTCCCACATGGCTAACAGGGTTTTTACCTGCTGCGGCTTCACTGCTCACGGGTCTGTTCAGTGGAATGATGCCGTTCACACGGTTCCCGCGTCCTACCTGACCTGAATCAGCATCCTCTGCCGATGTGCCCGTAACTGTAAGGTATATTCCACCCATCCCGCGTCCCTTGCGGTCAAGCGTGTTCAGCAGGACTGAGGTCTCAAGTTCAGAGTGTCCTGACGCAAATGTTATTATCTCCTCAATCAATTCATCCTTTTTCCTGAAATATTCTGCTTCAGAGCCGATGAACCTGTCCACAAGCGGGTCTGCAACAGTCAAATTCAGTTTATTCCCAACCCTTAGCCCCATGACCTTGATATCTTCTCCCGACTCTGGAAATCGTTTCTTAAAATCATGTGAATTCAGGTATCGTTCAGTCTCAAGCACAAGGTTCTCAGTCGGCGTCATTGGAGCATAACCCACAGCAGCAGAGGTATCATTCGCACCGAGCACCGTATCCTGGCGCTTAAAGATATCAGTTAGTTCTGCGGAACCATGGGCGATCTCAACCTGGTACTCTATAGAATCCGCATTGACAAACCTGAGATTCTCTTTTAACCATCGTTTTGCAGTATCTATGGCGATATTATTCACATCGATAAACTCTCCCTCAACCTCAAAAGTTGCCCTGTCTCCGAATATCAGTCTCATGGGTTTAAGAATAACGCCCCCGCCAAACTTTGTTTTTACTTCTCCTGCAACAAGCATTCCTTTATCGATGTTGTGGTGCATGATGGCGCCGAACCGCTCCAGATATGCTCCGCAAAGTTCCACAGAGACCTGGTTCATTATTGAATCGCAGATATAATCAGGATGCCCCAGCCCTTTCCTCTCCACAACTTCAACTTTGCGCTCTGTTATCGGCGTTGCGCCCAGTTCCTCTATTTCGATATTTCGCATATTTATCGTTTCATTTTGATGTATTCCTCAGTCAGTTTCCCGTAATTACTCAAGGTTTTCCTTATTGTCTCAAGATCTTTCTCATTTGTCTTCCTGACCTCTTTGCAGGGAACTCCCATCACCACAGAGTTCGCAGCGACCTTATAATTCGGCGGGACAAGCGCACCTGCCCCGACTATTGCGTATTCACCTATCTCTGCCCCGTGCAGTATTGTCGAGTTCATGCCGATAAGCGCATTGTTCTCTATCAGCTTTCCATGAATTACGCTTCCGTGCCCTATGATCACACTATCCCCGATCTTCACTTCGTTGTCGTCAGTATGTATGACCACATTATCCTGGATACTGCACCCGTTCCCTATGCTGATACATGCACTGTCGCCGCGGATGACGGAGTTGAACCAGACGCTTGATCTATCGCCAATGGAAACATCTCCTATGATACATGCGGTTTCTGCAATAAAAGCGCTTTTCGATATGGAGGGTTTCTTATTCCCGAACCTGATTATCATAATTGCCTCGGCTTCCTGTCTACTTCCCATTTATACAGGAACTTATTCGTTTAAATAGCTTGACTCTGCCGGATTAAATAGTTAAGACGGTATGATGATGCGCCCAGAGTCGCGAGCCTCCAGAGTCGCGCCTCTGGAGGGCGCATCCACGTCGACTGTCACGCCAGTCGATTGCGTGCACACGTATGCCAGCGCACTGGCATACGTGGACGGGCGTCCTAGGGGCGCAACCCTTGACGTATGCCCCGCAGGGCATACGTGTCTATGCATTGCGGCGGGCATGACGCCGATGAACGCAGATTTACCGCGACGTAGAACACGGATTGCACGGATCTGACGGATTTTCACGGATACGAAATCTGTGCGTATCCGTGTCATCTGTGTAATCCGTGTTCCGTTGGAGGCGCCACACATATATCACTCTTAAAATATTAATTCCCTGGCGCCAATATACCCCCGGGCAACCGCCCCTCATCAAAAACCGCGCCAGATAAAAACCGCATCTCTAAGCCGCGGGCGCCCTCCGCAAGATCAGACATCTTTTTGTCCGCCATGCCCGAACGACCCGCCGCATTGCAGGAATGGATCCTGAAATGAAAGAGCTCCGACAGGCATACAGTCTCTCAGGTGACACCCTGTGATCACTACGAGAGCGCGGATTATTCCTGACAGGGGTCGGGCAGAAATGGGAAGTGCTTCAAAAAATGCCATTGAGCTTGTGAGCCCATATGTCGATGAAATCTTCTGCCTTAACTTTCGGGAAACAACAGTATTTGCCGTGGCTGATGCATATCAG
>JAYTKX010000171.1:0-12827 GCA_043729865.1 Methanobacteriota archaeon | reverse complement strand
TCAGCATGTTTGTTATTAATGACATACCAAACAAAACTAAGGACAGATGAAATAATCCCAAATGAGAATATATGCTTTCCTATTGGAACGATTCTTGCTGTAAAAAACAAGTTGTTCCTACCTGTCTATCGGCTATTTCAGTAACTATGTTCCAGGTTCCATCCCGCCTGGACAATAGCCGGAGTAATGTATTTGGTGCAGATATCACGTTCGCTTAAGGTTTTTTTATTGATGGTTTCCATATCCCTTCGTCAAGAAAAATCAATCCATCTCTGTGAGCTCCGTGTCCTCTGTGGTCGATTATCTATTGCATGACAATGGCTGCTCATGGTACTTTGCGCTCTTTGCGACCTTTGTGGTGCGGTTACTTCGGATTGTCTAATAGAATCCGACAAGCAGTACCTAGCTGTTCTCGACTCCGCAAAAAACATATATAGTTTCAGAGTACCTTTTTGATCCTATGGTAATAACGCTGCTTACTGATTTCGGGGATTTATACCCGGCTTCCATGAAGGGTGTGACACTTTGTATAGATCCCGCAGCATTGCATTTTTTCAATATTTCAGTTATGATCCAAATTATTCATGATGTACATGATTACTACTATCATAGTGATAACTTTTTATAGTTTTAAGAGAATAACATATAATAACATCAAAAGAATCTGGGAAAAATATGGTAGTCGCAGAAGAGTTCCTCAAATGTTGTACCGCATCGCTTGAAGTTAATTTCGGGCAGCTTTCACATGAAATTATAAATAAAATAAAATTAAAGAAAAATATTACTGATAGCTCGAACATTAACGATCTAAAAGACTTTATTGATCTTATCGAAGCGAACATCAGCGTATTTTCTGGAAAGCATAAGGCAACAGAGATATGCAATACCATAAAGGCAAAGGCAATACCCAAGTCAGTAGGTATGACCGAAGAAGCGAAAGCAATAGATAAAGCCATCAGCGTTGATCTTGATAAAGAGATCAATACTTTCCTTTCAAATCATGCACTTCCGACAGAAGCCGATATTTCAGATTATACTAAATTCCTGACTATGAAATACGGGGGAAATGTCAAAACCCTTGAAAAGGATTTGATCGAAAAAGTCAAGCAGCATGTCAGGATAGGAATGAGGAAAAACATCCTAAATTCAGAAATATTGAAATTCCTCGGAAGATATCCGCAGCCTGAAAAATCTGATGTCGATGATTTTGTTAAATACATAAATTTGATGAAATTGAACATCGATGAGAACCAGATCAGAGATGAGCTTGAAAAAGAAAGGCTCTATCGAAAATTCCATGAGCCTTCACAGGCGCCGGAAGCAAATGAACTTGACCAATTAATCACATTTGTCAAAGCAGGTAGCGATAAGGAAGCCGTCGGGAAACTCATGCAGACCCAGGGTCTGAGCTACCTGATCAAAGATGAAAAGGGTGTTTCTGACCAATCGCTGACAGAATTCATGGAAATCGTTATGCCAAGTGAAACTGATATGAAAGATGCTCTGGAAGGAATGGGTCTTAAATATCTTATCAAAAGCAAACAATAAAGGGCCAAAAATGGCATATCCACTTACAAGACTTAAAGAGCATCTGGAAAGAAATGCGGGTGATACGGGTATAAAGATTTTCCAGACATCAGTAGAAAAGCTGAACATAGGGGATAATCCTTCCCAGGATCAAATAAAAAAACTGACAAAAGAAATAGAGAAAAACCTTGTACTTTTTTTTGGCAGCGCCAGGACAAAAGATATACTTGGTAAATTGGAACTGGAGACGGATAAGGAGGAAGTGGAACTTGAGTCTGAACTAAAACAGGCTCTTGAGAACCTATTCACGACAAAAGGAATACCTTGTGAATCAGACCTCATGGGGATTTCCGGGTATATTGTCACAAAAGGTTATGTGGGGGATGAAAAAAAAGTACTTGATATACTGAAACAGCTTTCCAGGGAAAAAGTACTTTTAGCATTGAATGACAACATAATCCGCTATGAGGTCCAGCGTTTTATTGATAAGTATCCGTCCTTCAAAACGGCAGATATGGAAAATTTCATCAAATATATAAAAGATAAGAAACTCGAAGTGAACCAGGATGCTTTGTTAGATATGATAGAGAAGGAAAGGCTTTACAGGAAGTTCGAGGAGAAAAATCAGGAAGAGTCATGGCAGGATAAGATCTCCAGACAGTATATCGGTTTGCTCAATTCCTCCAATAGCGGCGACTATCGGTATTTGATAGTCGATGAAGCACTTACGAGCCAGCTTTTGAAAAAGATATCAAAATAAAAATAATGAAGTCTGTCTCATTTTGCTACTTTGTTCAGGAAATAGAAATCATCCGGCTTTTTGATCGTTCTTGAGACTTTCAGTTTGAACAACTGGAATACTCCTATAATGGACAGTGTTATTAATATTGCTGTTAGAGTGGTATAAACTACCACAGGGATACCAAGTACCCTGGTATCGCCACCCAGAAGACCGCCAAATACAGTATATAAGGCAAAGCTGAGCCCGACAAGGACGAACCTTCGCTGCGCCTTTTCTCCTACTATCACTTTGATCTTTGTTGAAAGTTCAAAGAAAGAATACGCTGATATCAAAGCTCCCAGGAACCCGAGCGTATATCTCTGGGCAACATCAGCCACTCTATAATTTATGCCTGCATTATTATTTGTAAAGTCAAGCCCTATGAATATCATCATCCATACATACATCCATATTGCTCCGAAAGGCAACCCGCGAAGCCACCTGTATTCTTCCACGCCGGCAGAGATGACATTAACCCCGAATGCGAGGAGCGCCGTAAATGAAGATGTTGCAAGAAGCAACTTTATAAGATCGAATATCCATGCAGGCTGCCATCCAAGGATCCTTGGTAATTCAGAATATTCCGTCAGCCCATGCAAAAGTGCAAAGACAGCCAGATACTTAAAATCTGCAAGTAATTCGATATGGCTCACCCTGTGTTTCCACATTGCCATTACCAGGAACATTATCATGAAACTTGTTCCATATAATAAATAAATTGCCAGTTTGACCTGAGTATCATTCCAATTTATCATATTTAAGCTGATCATTCCAGTATTCTCCGTTTTACCTGTTGAAATATTATAATACTAGTTGGAGAATTCAATATTTAAAGTTAACGTCAATTATGATACTCATTATCATAATGTAAATGAGTGTATGATTGCAAAAAAACGTAAAATATTTTATGTATATTGAATTTATTTTATAATGTTTTACCTAATCGTAGTCTGCAGCCTTAAAATTTTGATGCAGGTAAAAATATGTTACCAGAAGGCGCAGGTTCGGTCAGGATGATCCAAGCCATAACTTAATATATGATGATTTAGATATTATTACGTGTACTAAAGGAGAATAAACTGGATAAAAATATGATGAAAAAAGCTGCAATTATCAAGTTTCTGTTGTTTTTAATAATATTCGGTTCAATTGTCGCCGCTGAATCCCCGGTTAACCAGCCTCCTGAGGCTTATTTCACTGCATCGCCATCTTCAGGGCAGTCGCCATTGACCGTGCAGTTTGACGCATCGGGATCAAATGATATGGATAGTACGAAATTATCATATGCCTGGGATTTTGGCGATGGGAAAAAGGGTGACGATAAGATAGTATCTTACACATACAAGAATTTCGGCACATACGATGCATCGCTTAAAGTAACTGATGACAGCGGACTTACAGGCATCTACACCACGAAGATCACTGTATCAAATGGCGCCAGTCTGTCAGTGACCATAATTCCAGACCAGATATCTGTCGGACCCGGGCAACCTTCAACGATCCGCGTAAGCGTAACAGGCAAAGACGGTACTCCCATCAACGGTGCATTGGTGAAATTTTCATATGCCAGGGGCAATTTCGATCGGGATTCCGGGAATACCGATCCTAAAGGTCAGTTCAGTTCGAACTTTACCGCTTCTGAAGGAACGTACCGGATATCGGCTACTGCAACAAAGACAGGTATTTCATCGGGTTCCGGCGAAACAACGGTCAAGGTAATGACAATAGATAAACTTTCCGTTGAAATTGTTTCCACGTCCGGATCTATTGAGCCCAACGGGACATCTACTATAAGGGTAAACGTTAAAGATAGCGGCGGCGCACCGCTGGGTGATGCTTTCGTGAAGCTGAAACACGAGGTCAACGGGACTGAATTTGAAGGACAGGTAATTCCTGCGTCTGGATATACGGACTCCAGCGGGCAGTTTACATCGACATTTACCGGTATTCTTGAAGGGATGCATTCAATAAAAGCCATAGTGACAAAGAAAGGGTTTAATCCGGGTTCCGGTGAGGTCAATATCGACGTAAAACCTGGAAATAGTATCGTTTTCATGATCTTAGCCTTTTTATTAATAATTATTGTCGTAACGGTTTTTCAGGAATTAATGGTAAAAGGCAGGCTTCAATTAATACCCCTTAAGACTGAAGTCCCGTGCGATGGGAAGTCACCCATTCCAATAAAAGTCCAGTTCGTTGACCCGTCAGGGAAGCCTAAGATACAAAAGAAAGATTGCATGGTAGAACTAAAATCCAGCTCAGGCACCATTCAGAATGCTGTGATACTCGCAGGGAAAGAGTCTGTTGAAACAATACTAACATCATCACATGTATGCGGACTTGTAAATGTCAATGCAAGATCAGGTTTTCATAAAGCCACGACTAAAGTTAATTTTGCAGGACATGTGGCAGGCGTTGTTCTGGAAGTCGCGCCAGTAAAAATCCCAGCTGATGGAATATCTATTTCATCTGCTGTCGTCAAGGTCATAGATGATAAGGGGAACTTTATCACTTCACTGGATGATTGGGTTATTGAGATGACCACCTCTCTTGGCACTGTTACAAGCCCTGTGAAGATCCTTCCAGGCACGCTTTCAGGGATTGGTATCCTGACATCATGTAAGAGGACTGGCACGGCAACCGTGACCGCAACAATGGGAAAATTCAGCAGCGAGAAAAAAGTCATATTAGAGGAACTTGCTGAAAGGTACTGCATGCACTGCGGCGACCCAATGAATAGGGAAATTAATACCTGTCCCACCTGCAAAAAGCCTCCTCCCCCGGATACAGAAATAAAGGAGTGCAATTCATGCCAGACAGTCATTCCAGCCACAGCCAGCTTCTGCGACAGGTGCGGAGCCAAGCAGCCTGTGTAGCTGCCTTAAAAAGTGGTTTAAATGGGCCCGCGGAGATTCGAACTCCGGATCTCCGCTGTGTAAGAGCGACGTCATAACCGACTAGACCACGGGCCCAGCCTTGCCTTAAATGTTGTTTGGAGTATATAGTTTTTGTCTGTTTCCAGATGTTTGCGCAATCGTAAGTTTTAAACTTTGCATGATGTATTCTGTACATGGATTATCGCAAGGGTTCAATAGGACGGATATTTGTTGTAAGGGTCGACCATGGTGAAGACCTGCTGAAAGAGCTGACTGACCTTGCGGTCAGGGAGGACATAAGGTCAGCCTTTTTCACGATTCTCGGCGCTGCAGGGAAGGCGCAGCTGGTTACAGGACCGAAGGAAAAGTCTGTTCCACCAGTAACGGTTTGGTCGTCTTTCGACGATGCGCGCGAGATAGTTGGCGCAGGGAACATTTTCCTTGAGAACGGAGCACCAAAAATACACCTGCATGCGGTGGCGGGAAGCAGCAGGGGGCTTACTATTGGGTGCATCAGGAAAGAAGCAGAGGCTTTCATGGTGCTTGAGGTTTTCATGATCGAGACGGATATTAAGGCTGAAAGAGTAGTTAATGAAAAGATGGGGTTTTCGCCGATCACATTCTAATACGGTATTCTCATCTGTTTTCCGCAAGCAAGGCACGTCGTGGCAATATGCGTCCCCTGAAGCCTTGTGCGTGCCGTCGTGCCCTGGACTAAATATGAGTGGCAGTGCCTGCATATCTTATGTTTCAACTCTGGCGGCATCCTGACGCGGTATCTCATCCCTATGCGCCTTGCCAACTGCACGTACCTGTCACTGCGTTCAGGATGCATCTTGAATTCCATTTCTGCAAGCTCGAAAAGCCGGATGATGCGCTCGTATGCCATGTCCTTGGCCCAGTCTTTCTGTTTTTTGCGCATTAAAACCACTTATCCAGCGTCTTCTGCCCGGTATCCGAAGCATCAAGAAGCCTCTCCACAGCCTTTGAAACGCGCTCACTGGAAAAGTCGTGCATTTCGCAGAGGAATTTCGTAATGGCAGCAGCATCCGGCTTTCTCCATTTGAGTTCATAATCCGGTGTCACATCAGGATGAAGGAACAGGTCTCTAATTTCCGAAAGGTATTTTATATCAGTATTAAGCTCCCTAAGCACGCCTTCGATACTTCCATGTTTCTTTATCGACTTCAGGGCTTTCTTAGGACCAATTCCTTTTATCCCCTCATTGTAGTCCGTCCCAACAAGGATGGCGATATCCACAAGCTGCTCCATTGAAATTTCAAGCTTCCTGAGCGCGTCTTCAAGGTCTATTATTTCAGGTTTAACGTCCACGTAAACGCCCTTCCCCGGAAGTTTCCTTTTTCCCGTCACCGCAAGGTTCCTGACGACAAGCGGCGCGCCAAAGAGCAGGGCGTCATAATCCTGCGAGCCTGCGGCGTATGCATCTTTATGCTGCGCCATGAACGCAGCCTGTGACTCTCCTTCGGATGGCGCAGTGAAGACCGGGATACCCATGAAACCGAGCAGGCTTTTGGCATCATCTACCATATTTCCTTTGACATGTGATGAAGCCTGTGCATACTTGAAAGCATCATCGCTTCCTGCTGTTTTTGCTTCTTCCCACTTTGCCATGGCTTCTGTCCGTGTTTTTTTGCGCTCTTTTAGAATATCGAATTTTAACTCAGGCGGCACCCCGTCAAAAACAAAAACCGGTTTTATGCCTTCCTCGACAAGATTCGTCGTCCTGTAAAGGAAACCTGAAAGATGGGATGTTATCTCACCGTGGGAATCGGTAAGAGGAGTGCCGTCGTGCTGGCGGATTATGCTGAGGAACTGGTAAAGCGCATTATATGCGTCTATAGCTATTACTTTACCTTTCAGTTCCGGGAGCTCTATTTCTTTTCTCTCAAAAAGGTCTCCGAGGTCAACCCCCATAATGACGCCTCAATCAAATATCATTTCTTGAGCCTTACATCAATGAGTGAGTCATCATCTGCTTCAATGCCTTTTACGGTAAGAAGATTGCCTTTCCAGGTTATCAGTTCGGCATCTGAGACCTGTACCTGATTATCATCCAGGGATGTGTGGTTCTTATGCACGACAAGCAGGTTCGTCCCTTTCTCGAATTTTTCCATGATCTTGCCCAGGATCCGCTCGAAATCTGAATAAATAAGGATATCGGTTAAACCGGAACTGGATTTTTTTATTACGCCGATGGATTTTATTTTAAGATTCAAGGGAATACCTCATAATAATGAATCTTCTATTTCACAGGAACTATTTATAGTTTTTTCGCATCAGTTCGTTGTTCTCTTTGCTCCCGGATATACTTATCAGATCATATCCTTAAGCTGGAACTTGAACGGTCCCAGCGTTCCGCCGTAGTTACCCGCGGTTATCTTCCTGACACCCGGTACTGTTACAGCAGCATGTATCCCTGCTTTCATCGACCGGTTGATATCTTCAACGCTCAACCCATTTATCACTATCTCAAAGATGGCTTTAACGTCCGCAGGCACATTCGTATCCTTGATCTTTGCCTTGATCGAAGGGCTGAATTTCTCATTAGTAGTGGCTTTCATGAACTTGGAGTAGTTTATTGAGCCCACCTTGGAACCGCTGGCAACGATGCCGCCCGGGAAAGGTGTAATTGTCCCATCCTCAAGAGCTATCGCATCTACTGCGTTCTCAGCCGCTGCAAGAGCAGCCATCTGGTTCTCTGCCATAATGAAAAAGTTCCCGCCAGCGATGGCTTCCTGCGCTCCGATGCTGTGCTCAGCAATGAAATCTCCCTGCATCATGGGGATCTTATACGCTTTTCTTCCCCCAATGTTCGCTTCTGACTCAAATCCATCACCGAAGAATTTTAGCTTGAACCCTGTATCGAATTGTTTCTCCGCTTTTGGGAGCCCGTTCCACATCGCAGCCGTCGGCGCGGTCAGGACGCATTGCCCCATGCGTTTTAAGAGCTGCTCTTCAAGCGACTTATAACCGAAAGTGCAGATCTGAATGTATGCGCCAGGTCTTCCATCAGGGGTCTCATTTCCTGTGACCACTTTCTCCACACCCGCCTCAGCAGGACACATAATAACAGATGTTCCGAACCCTGTTGCTTCCTGGGCTGCGACCAGAGCCCATTTCTTCGTCGCGCCTGTGATCAGTACTCTTGCTATTTTTATCGGAAATGCTTCCGCAAATGTATCTTCTATCTCTACTCCGTTAAGTTCCATTGTAATCCCTCATATTGATGAACCCAAAAGTATTCAATAACGGGTCCAACAAGCAAATTGCATCTTTGGATTATTACTTAATATATGCTTCGAAATGTTTCGAGGTAAAAGAAAAAAGAAAACGTTTTTTTTTATTTTATTTCATCATTTCGTTGACGGTACGATATGCAAGTTCCTGCATCCTTACCGATGTCCTCCCGGGTCCTGAGAACTCATCATGCGCCATTAAGGTCGCGATCTCTTTACCGAGCACGAAGATGGCGTGTTTATGTTCAGCTTTGCTGCGGTGCACATGTATGGGGCTTATCTGAAGATTCTGGTACTGGGTAAATTCACCAACACCATTCACTTCAAAGAACTTTTTCATTTGCACCATCAGGGTATGCAGTTGAATCAACTCTTCCTTGTGTATATAACCGCCTCCTATCTTTAACTTTCCTTATCACTGCCAGGGTAGCAATGTAACCTTTGTGAGTGTTATTCAATATTAAAACTGTTTTGCACGGAAGTCCAATTCCTATGTAATAGACTTAAAGTTTTCGATTTAATCTTAACGATTCATCATTATTATTCAATCTTATGGTTTAACAATGATGGTCTGGGGCAATACCCTTGGTTCCTCTTTTAGTCTGAATGTATAGGCACCCGGGTTAGTAAATGTATAATTGAATCCTTTATTATTCATCAATCTCGCTTTTAATTCACCTGGAGTCCACAGATTCTGATCGCTGATAAGGGTAAGTATATCGTTATAATCTGCTTCGTTTCTCCATTCCACCGTATCTCCGGTATTGATGTTTAGTGTAAAATTATTATATTCAAATTCCTTGATTGTGCTTTCTGTCACTTTATAGAAGCTATAATCATCTATCAACACTATGTACCTTGACGGCGTTCTGACAGTTTCAAGCGGCATTTCCACAGGAGCAGTTACAGATATCGTAGGGCTGACCGAAGCAGACGGGGTCGCGCTTGTCGGCGATATTCCGGGAATCTGGACGCATCCCGCGGATAATAAAGAGATCACAAGAACTAACAAAACTACCTGATATTTTTTGATTTGTGTCATACCTAACTGTTATTATTATTGTACCTTTTAATTAATAACCTTATCGATATATTCCCAGTATGATATTGTTTATTATCATTGGCATACATTAAAACCCTGCATGCGTAATGATGAAAAAAAGGAGATGAAATGGATATACGAAATAATCGTGGGAAGCATCCCTCCTTTTTCTCTTCTACCGTACAGGTACAGCATCCTTCTGCAGTTACTGCTCCTCCTTGTCATTGGCCTGATACTGGGCATCATCTTTGACCTGAAACAGGTCTCGCTGCTCTATGGTTCTCTCGGGATACTTGTCGCAGTATCCTGGAGCCTGCTGATACTCCAGCTCGGCCCGACCCTGCGCAAATTCAGGGCGCCTCTGAGCAAGGATGAAACTGAACTTCTTGAGCGGTACAGGGGGCTTCTCTTTCACAGGAACCACTACGAGGCTGTCCCGGGACTTGTTATTTTCATCACGTTCATGTTGTATCTTTTCAATTTTGGGTCGAATTTGCTGGAATACTGGCTTGGGGAAAAACCGCATGTGGTACTCCTTCTTTTCGTGAGCCTTCTCATCTGGGACATCTGCTACAGGATGGGGCTTGGGATATGGACATCAATACTTGCGCTCTGGAGGTCCATCAACCTGAAAAAACTTGCAGAGAAAAGAAGCGAACTTGAACATACCCCATATACCGAACTGAACTACCTGCGGAAGCTTGATATTAATAATGTGTTTTTCGGAATGATATCACTTCTTCTATTACCCATAATCCAGCGCGACGATTTCCTTGTGACGATAATACTGGTATTTTTCGTATTCATAATTCTGACATCGGTGGCTTCAGCATATCTCATCTCAAAGGTGCCATGGCTGCCCCCGGACATTTACAACCTCGTAATGGAGTCCAGTTTCGCATATATAGGAAATGCATATCATGGAGCCACGCACGTCACTCCGGTTGTGTATATCTTCGATGGGCAGAGGATATTTTTTAATACTTCCAAAGAGTCAAAGAAGTTGAGAATATTGCGCAAGAATAAGAAAGTGGCATTTTTGATAGACACGCGGGACATGAGCAACATATACGAGAACAAAGCTGTCCTTTTCACAGGCGAGGCAAAAATATACGGGCTTACTGACATACCCCTCCTCTTTATCCAGATGCTTGCCGCACGTTCCCTGTTCCTTAAAAAATATCCCGAATATACAAGAAAATACGCTACATCAGAACTTCCAAAAGCATGGCAGTTAACCCCGATAATCGCAAGGATACTTGTGGAAATTAAACCTGTCAGGATAATATACTGGAGAGGCGCAAAACAGATAACTGTGCCGGTGTGATCATGAAAATCCCAGATGAGATGCTCAATATCCTGTATGGGAACTACTTCGGATACGTTTGTACGAGCGACCGGAACGACCAGCCGCATATTACGCCTGTTTTCTTCGTGTACGACGAGCCGTCGCAGAAGATATTCTTTATTACCAATGACATGTCGAAAAAGGTCAAGAACATACTTGAGAACCCGAAAGTCAGCATAACGGTGGATATCAGGGATACGAAAAATCCCTTTAATAACGAAGGCGTGATGGCGCAGGGTACCGCTGAGATAACAGAAAGGGGACCCATCTATTTCCTTCCAGAGGAGACGCTGGAGCTATACCGGGATATCTATATGGAATTCAAGGGAAAGTACCAGGCTGTAATAGAGAACAGACCAATGGGCGAGAATGATGTGATAGTACAGATAAAAATCGAAAAAATGGTGTACTGGAAAGGACCGCATTTCAAGTCAGTAAAACTGGGTTAAACGATGTATATCGATACCATTACCTCGCGCTGCAAGATATATGATCAGATACCTCACGGTTCAAGAGTGCTGGAGATAGGATGCGCTGACGGCAGGCTTGCCAATATCCTGACCCTTAAAAAAAAATGCCAGGTCTACTGCGTGGAGAAGGACACGGCGATGGCATGCATAGCAAGAAGCAAATGCGAAAAGATGCTCAATATCGATATAGAAAGTTCCATGCTTCCTTTTGATAATGGGTTTTTTGACTGCATGATCATGGGCAATGTGCTTGAGCACATGGTGGAGCCTGTAAAGGTATTGAAGGAGATGAAAAGATATCTCAATGAGGAGGGTTTTCTGATATATTCAGTGCCCAACATAGTGAACTGGCATTCCAGGCTGACCATCTTTTCCGGGAAGTTCGAGTATGCGGACAGCGGTGTGTTTGACAGGACGCACCTGCATTTTTATAACATTAATTCTGCAAGAAAATTAGCTGATGATGCCGGGTACAGAATCGTATGGCTTGATGTTACGCCCAGCATATATTTCTGGAAGGAGAGATTGAATTTCCTGTGGTATGGGATGGCTGTGATGTGGAAGAATATGTTCGCGGATGAGTTCGTGATAAAGGCAAATAAAAAAATTGAGGCTTAAAACCTTTAGACCGGATCAGCGTACTATTAACACTTTCGGTCAACATTAATCTTTACAGCGCTGGGGTTGCGACCCCATACCCCAGCGGATGCTCCTCAATATTTTAGCAGCTATCGCATTCAAAGCAGAAAAATGATGCTTTCCCTCGCTTCTCTTCTTATCATAAAGGGTTACGCCCCTTTATGACGTATAGGGGTATGGCGCATACCCCTTGTTTTGATAAAACTTTCTTAAAGTTTTTCATAAAACTGTTTCAAGACATATCAAGTCCTGCAAAAGCAACCAATTTCTTAGCACTTGAGAATCGGTCAATATTTCCAACTTCACCCAGAATCATTGGACCCAATATGCCGCCAATACCAGGTATTGACATTATTTTTGAATCAATCAGCATCATCATCAGATCAATTTTGTCATCAACAGACTTAATCTGCCCATCATATAATTCAAGTTGAGTGATCAGGACGGTGCCGAATCCGAACTAATTCTCTCAATTGATACAGGTTCAAATTCTTGATCTCATTAACTTGAGGTGGTTCTGAATTACGCAGCATATCAGCAATAATAGCCGCATCGATAGGATCAGTTTTAGTCTTGCGGATATTCATTTTCCGAAAGCCATTGGTTTGGATAGGGTTGTAGAGCTTGACCTTATATCCATCTCTTCTCAATCGTTCCCTGATTGGTCTTTTATGCAGATATCGGACTTGTCTTTATAAACATTTTCGTTACCCTCTCGACCTACTTTTATGTAGGTGCAAGAATGCTTAATTATTCTTGCAAAGATGTAGTATATACGAACAGATCGACCAGTATCTCCGAAGAGATGTTAAAATATTAATACAGTAAAATTTTTAGCCACTTACATCAATCCTAATCCCCCTTTTTTCAACAAAACAATATCTTCC
>JAYTKX010000170.1:0-9528 GCA_043729865.1 Methanobacteriota archaeon | reverse complement strand
AAAGTTGTATGCGCAGCACTGGTAGCAACTGATACCTTTCCCTGCGCCCCTGTATTCAGGAAGCTGGTTATCGAAATACGGCGCGCCGAACTTTGCCGCCAGCTCAAAAGCCTTGGTATAGAGCGCATCGTAGCTCAGTATCTCAGGATGCGCGCGGTTGAACTTCTCGTCCTCTTCCATGAAATCAGGTTCGATACTTATCTCAGGCTTCGGGAAGTTGAAGGGCTTGCCCCAGTAATCGCCTTTTAGCATCACGTTCATGAGCGCCTCGAATCCCAGGCGCACCTCGCGTTCGAACTCGCCGTAAGTACGCAGAGCCGCCTGCGTTCCATCCCACACCTTGCCCTTGAACACAACAGGCTTATCGCGCCAGAGCTTTGGTACACCCGGGGACAGCTGCACGGAGGAAAATACAAGCTGCCCTCCGCGGGCTACCATCATCTGTGTCATTTCATAAACGAACATCTGCATGAGCTGCTCTATTTCGTCGTAGCTCATGCCCTCAAAGTAAGGCGCGATGAAGCCGAGGAAATTATAGAACCCCTGACCGCCCGCGAAGTTGGTCTGCGCGCTGCCGAGGGCTTTAACTGCATGGAGGATAGCCACTTCTGCTTTCTTGGCAGGTCCTGCCACGCTGGCTTTCGTACCGCTGCCGTCAGGCATGAGACCGTAGTAAAAGAAGTAGCGGAGGTCCCAATCCTGGCAAAAAGCACGTGTGCCAAGGTATTCCAGGTCGTGTATGTGTATATCTCCATTGAGATGAGCATCCGCTAGTTTCGGGGGCAGCATCAGGAGATACTGCTCCTTGCTCATCTTATCCGCTTTCTTCTTGTGGCTAGTCTCTGCGTTCTCCTGCAGGTTGGCATTGTCGTTAGCCTCAAAGCCCGTACCCATATCTATCTTATAGGCGTCATAGACCGGCGTCCCCACCCTTGTAGAGATGTTTCGCCATTCAGTATGACCGCGCTCAAGAAGTATTATATTGACCAGTTCACGCACAAGAGGACCTGAGAGGAACTTTACGCCCATGTCCTTTATTCTTTTCTCGGCTTCCTTTGCAATATCCCTTGCCTCTTCCTCTGTGATTGCTGGTTTCTGGAGGAACTGCTCCCCCAGCTTTGTTTCCTTAATAAGCTGGCTCACGATGGCGTTCCTGTCCCATTCCATGAGATGCCCGTCAGTTGTCCTTACCTTAGGGATAACTGATACAGAGTAGCCTCCCAGCGTCTTCTGGACCGTCTGGACATCCCTTACCTGGACTTTAAACGGTTCCTTCACTTCGGTCTTTGCCCTCAGAAAAGTCTCAATAATCTCTTTCCTGTTCTCCTCTATAAGATTCGATATCTGAACCTCAACATATTTACCCATCTGATTCCTCCTGATTTTATTATTACGGGGAATAGACCCGTTTTTCTCATATCATAAGAAGGCTTTCCAGCCTGCTTTGATCGATCCTTCCCTGGATGAACATCTCATTTGTTGTAAAGAACTTACTATCTACCTGCAGCACAGGCGCGGACATGGTGAACACGCCGTTCATACGCAGTTCGGTAAGCGCTGCCGGAGTAGCCATATTTACTTCTTTATACTGTATGTTCTTTGTTTCGAAAAATTGCTTTAGTACCCTGCAATTTGGACAATTGGTCGTTGAATATAGCTGTATTTCTGACATAGCCGTCTCCTTGTAACATATCAATTGATTTATGGAGCATATAATATTTTTTCACACCACATCTGGATACAAATTGACCTAATTGTTATCAGGTTTGATATCAAATATGGTATATTATTACCTATTAAATTATCAAGTACATTATCATATTTGTCATCATATTTATTATCATGTTTGTTATCATATTAGTTATCATATTTTTGAAAAAAATATGAAGAAAATAATTATGTATTAGACCATTGTGTTAAGCTATATTTATGTTCCTCAAATTCAAGGATGAAGTCTCATCAGTACTCACAAATGCGCTTACAGATGCCGGTTTCGAGGCAAACGACGCTGCGCTCGATGAATCGCCTCATGCGGATATTTCATCATCCGTTGCGTTCAGGCTTGCGCCGAAATACAAGAAAAACCCGAAGCAGATATGCGAAACGATCTATAAGCATATCAAGATCCTGCCCGATTCCTATATAGACAGGGCAGAGGTCGTCGGCCCATACATCAACTTTTTCGTAAGCCGCGTTTACCTCAGCGAGACCATACTTCGCGTGCTTCTTGACAGGGAAAATTTCGGGAACCTGAACTATACGGGTAAGGTCATACTTGAGCACACCTCTGCAAACCCCGACGGTCCCCTGCACATTGGTCATATCAGGAACTCAGTGATAGGGGATACCCTTGCCCGCATATTAAAGCGGGCGGGTTACGATGTCGAAACCCAGTATTACATCAACGACATGGGGCGTCAGATCGCGGTGGTGGTCTGGGGGCTTATGAACTTCAAGTTCGACGCGGCAAAAAAGAAAGACCACGCCATCGCGGATGTATATATAGCAGCCAACAAGACACTCGTTGATGAAAAAGAACATTCGCCCGAAGTGGATTCCATAATGAAACAGTATGAAATGGGAGACCCTGAAAAGATCAGAAAATTCAAGGATGCCATTGATACAGCCATGGAAGGGATAAAACAGACGCAGGACCGCATGAACATCCATCACGATAAGTTCATATGGGAATCGCAGTTCGTGCGCACAGGCGAAGTGAACAGGATGATGGACCGCGTCAAAAAATTCGATAATACCATTTTTAAAGATGGAGCCTTCATGGTGGACCTGAAAGAAGCAGGCATCGAAAAATCTCTTGTCATCCAGCGCTCTGACGGCACCTCACTCTACACCACGCGCGACCTGGCATACCATGAATGGAAAGCCGGGCAGTGCGAAAGGATGATAGACATCCTGGGCGCAGACCACAAGCTCATCTCGTCTCAGTTAAAAGCCGTGCTGCGCATTCTGGGACTCAGGGAACCCGAGGTCGTAATATTTGAGTTCGTCTCGCTCCCCGAAGGCTCGATGAGCACCCGCCGCGGTGTGTTCATATCGGCGGATGAACTTCTGGACGAAGTAAAAAAGGCTGCTTACTCTGAAGTCAGCAAAAAGCGTCCGGATACGGACGAGGAGTTCAGGAATAAAGTGGCTGAGTTCGTGAGCATAGGCGCGGTCAGGTACGATATCGTCCGCATCTCTCCTGAAAAAGCCACAACCTTTGACTGGGCAGAAGCGGTTGACTTTGAGAAGCAGGGCGCGCCATTCATTCAATATGCCCATGCCAGGGCATGCAGCATAATCAAGAACGCGAAGGATGATGGCATCACGTTTGAGAATTTCGATGCTGGCATACTCCTTGAAGATCAGGAGACCGCGCTGATCAGGAAACTTGCTGGTTTTGAGAATGCCATTGACACCTCAGCGCGCGAGCTAAAACCCAACCTTATCGCCATCTATGCACGGGAACTTGCAGACGCTTTCAACCAGTTCTACAGGTACGTCCCTGTCATCAGCGCTGAGCCTGAGTTTCGGGCTTCGCGCCTGACGCTTGTGGAATGCTCCCGCATAGTGCTCGCGAACGCTCTTGACACGCTCGGGATATTCGCGCCCGAATCAATGTGATATATGAAAATAATTTCAGTCGTGGGTTATAAAAAAACAGGCAAGACAGCGTTAGTGGAACGGCTTGTAAAGGCGCTTAAGGAGCGCGGTTCTGTGGGCACGGTAAAGCACCTGCACGACCACAGCCTGCATACGCCCAACACTGACACCTGGAAGCATGCACGCGCAGGCGCGGATGTTGTGATAGGGGTTACGCCTTATGAGCTTGTTAAATTCTCGCATGAAAACAATCTCACCCGCGCCCTTTCTGAACTTGCAGATGAGGGCATGGACTTTGCGGTAGTGGAGGGCTGGAAGGAAAGCACGTTCCCGAAAATAGCACTTGGCGATGTTGAAGTGTCGAACATAATTCTCAGGCTGGACAGACAGGAAAGCGCAGATATTGATATGATCGTTGATATGGTGCAGAACCAGCCTGAGTTTCATACGCTCGCATCGCTTGTGAAAAGGATCAGCCATTCAGGGGAGATCGACAAAGCAGGAGCCATCGGTACGTTCACAGGCATAGTCAGGGCGGTTTCGGAAAATGCACGCACGGAGTTCCTTGAATTTGAGACGTACAGCGAGGTTGCCAGGCAGAAAATGGATGAAATATGCGATCAGCTAAAACAGAAAGATGGCATCATCGATGTACTTATGCATCACAGGACTGGCGTTATCCGGAAGGGAGAGGATATAGTGCATATCGTTGTGGCTGCAGGTCACAGGGAACAGATGTTCCCGGCGCTTCGCGAGGCTATAGAGCGGTTAAAGGCTGAAGTCCCCATCTGGAAGAAAGAGCATGCGCTTGAGGGCGAGTGGTGGGTGCATGACACTGAAGAAAAAGAATAAAGTTTCTACCCTGACCCGAAACATACTTTCCTGTAGCTGCAGCCCGCACAAAATTTAGCCTTCCACTCCTCGATTTTCCCGGGCAGTTTATCTGATATTTCCTTCCATGATATGACCTTGCCAATTTTGAACTTGAGAAGCCTGAGGGCTTCCGTGTCCTGAAGCAATATCATTTCGTTAGAGTATTCCGGATTATTACACATGTCATCCTTCAAATATGGGCACAGGGCACAGACATCATCCGGTCCTTTGACGATTTCTATGTTCTCCTTTCCGATGACGGAATAGATGTTACTGATGAAATCCTCTGAATAGCCTTCGCCCCTGAAGAAATTAAGGCAGATAAGATGATGACCCCTGAGTTTTGCTTTCATGAACCTCTGATAAAGTATTTCAGATACTTTTAATTATGTATCCCCCATCATTAAATATATGAGTGAGGCACTTCGAACCGACCTCTATCAGCTTACCATGATGCAGGCATACTGGAAGTCAGGGCATAATCCTGAAGCCACGTTTGATTATTTCGTGAGGAAGATCCCTTTCGGCTCATATCTTTTGACAGCGGGATTAACCTATGTGCTTGACTACATCGAGAACCTGCGGTTCGAAGATGACGATATTGAATACCTGAAAACACAGGGATTCGATGACGAGTTCGTCGAACTCCTGAGGAATTTCCGGTTCACAGGTGACATCCTCGCCATGCCAGAGGGCAGCATCGCCTTCCCGCTTGAGCCCATAATACGCGTAACTGCGCCCATAATGGAAGCGCAGCTCATCGAGACCTTCCTTCTTAACAAAATGAACTTCTCGACCCTTATCGCTACGAAAGCATCGCGGGTCGTGCATGCTGCCCGGGGGCGTTCGATAGCTGAATTCGGGCTCCGCCGCGCTCAGGGCGACGGGCATCTTGAAGCCACGCGCGCCACTTACATCGGAGGATGCGCCTCTACATCCAATGTGCTTGCCGGAAAAAAACTTGGAATTCCTGTCTCAGGCACCATGGCGCATTCTTTTGTAACAAGCTTCGACCATGAGATCGATTCGTACCGCGCCTATGCAGAAGCATTCCCCAAACGGTGTTTCCTTCTCATCGACACATACAACAGCATAGAAGGGGCAAAAAAAGCAATTATCGTGGGGAAAGAACTTGAAAAAAGGAGAGAAAAACTGATGGGAGTAAGGCTTGACAGCGGCGATCTGGCAGAACTTTCAAAACATGTGCGCAGGCTCCTTGACGACAGCGGTCTTGGCTACGTGAAAATAATAGCTAGCGGAGACCTCAATGAATGGAAAATTGATGAGCTGATGAATAAAGGTGCAAAAATAGATATGTTCGGCGTAGGGACTGAACTTGTAACAGGTCGCCCCACACCTGCGCTTGATGGGATATACAAACTCTCGGATGTTGCAGAGCGTGGAAGGCACATGCCAAAGATGAAACTTTCCGATGATACCGTAAAAGCCACGCTTCCAGGAAAAAAACGAGTGTGGCGCATCGTTGAAACAGGAAAGTTCGTAAAAGATATTATCACGCTGGAAGAAGAGACCGTAGGTGGCGCCATACCATTGCTGGAAAAGGTGGTCGATAAAGGAAGGATCGTATGCGAGAGACCTTCGCTTGAGGATATAAGGCATAGAGCAGGTGTGGATATTGCGCATTTGCCTGACATATACAAGAAACTTGACAGCGCGCCCCCGTATCCTGTCGAGTTCAGCACCGGAGTTGTCGCGCTCAGGGAGCGGATCGTTGAAAAAATAAGACGGGAAGAGCTGGGTTTCTGATAACCGAAGGATTTCGGCATGATAAAAACTTATTGCTGGCATATGCGGCATTTGTGAACACGAATAATGCATAAATACTATTAAATCACTATAACTTATTATGGCTGAAACAACAACACTGACACTCAAATTCAAGGGGGTAGAAGCATCCCTCCTCAAACAGATGGTAGAGCTAGGTTTTTTCAACACAAAGTCCGAAGCGATAAGGGCGGCTCTCGTAAAATATGCCATTGACCTGAACCTGCTTGACAGGAAAACGATCTGGCGGGAGATACAGATGCATAAAAAGAGAAACGTCAGCCCGGAACAGCTTGCACTGGATATTCAGGGTATACGAAATGAAGTATAGGGTGTTCCTGGATACGAACGTTTTCATTTATTCCTTTGAATTCCAGGACTCAAATTCAGGTAAGATCATAGAACTGCTCAATGATAAACAAATAGAGGCGGTAATTTCAGAGCGCGTTGTTAAGGAGGTCTATCGCTATTTCAGGAAATATCACAGCAAAGACCTCGCGGATACCTTCAGGAAATACCTCTATGATTCATGCAGGATAGTACTTGCCAGAGAAGTTAAGGATACCATGAACAGATACAGGGGACAGATAAAAGAAAAAGACCTGGAGCAACTGGCTGTTGTGAGGGAATTCGGGATAAAATACCTTATCGCCCTGGACCGGGATTTTAAGGGGAAGGAGGAATACAGGACGCCGAAGGAGTTTGTAAAGTTATTATGCGGAATGATGAAAGAGAGCGAATATTGAATGCAGCACAGCCGGGATTAACCTTTCAGCGCCTCTTCTATGCACTTTTCGGTGGTAGCCATTATGCTTTTCACTCCGCACAGGTTCGGCGCATACTTGTGCGCCTTCCCTGAATTAACCATCATGCATTTGAACCTCTCGCTGGCAGGCGATACCACCATGCAGGTATCGCAGAACACCTTTGCTCCGCTATGCTCGATGCGTTTTATCAGTTCGGGATTTCTGTCCTTTATAGCTCGCGAGGTGTATACCCAGACCTCCTTTTTCACCTTTTTTCCATCAAGAAGGCGCGCCAGCCCCTCAAGTTCATCCGGGCTGCTGTGCGGGCAGCCGAAGGCGATCAGGTCTGGTTTGCATGACCCTGTTCCCGTGTCAGACTTATAAACATCCTTTATCTGTTTTTCCTCTATCGTGATGGCATCCAGTGGCGCTTCATATCTGTCTGCTTCAGGGGTTACACCTTCAACGTGGTACAGAGCCACTGCACCTGATGCTGCCATCGCAGCGCCGAGTGATCTGAGTTCATCCTTCGAGGGTTTTGATATCAGCCTGAAAAACGGAACTTTATCTCCCACTATCTCACCTGCGATATAACCCAGCGCACCGTAATCGGAATCACGAAGTCTTGCATCGACTTTTATCAATATATCGGGTTTCCTGTTCTCATCCAGATGGAAGCCGTAGTTTGCAGTCTTCCCGATCAACGCAGCAGAAAGCGCGCCCGGTCCTCCTTCCCTGTTTGTGCGCGCCCCTATGACAGAATTGGCATACGAGATGGCAGAAGATTCGCTCCACGCAATGTGGTCTCCAAATGAGGCAAGGTCATCATAGATATTGTACGGCGTGCATGAGCATTCTATCTTCACGCCAAGGGCTTGGTATGCTTTGATGATCTCTTTCTGCTTTTTGGCGAACTCTCCCGATATTCCCATCTCTTCCCAGCATTCCATGTCCATCCCTGCGGGATTGAGTATGGATGTAACAGCCACCTTTCCTTTCAGGTCTGATATCCATTCAAGCCCTGCGTCGCCTATTGTCTTATACGAGACACCTGCTATCTGGGCGCTCTTTATGGGGATGAGCCTGTCAGCGTCATAGATGTCGCCGAGGGCGACGAGTATTTCGATGGCTTTCTGGTATGTTGCGCCGCGCTCGCCGTTGAAGATCTTTTCTTCTTCAGGGGTGAGATACATCTATGCCCCCATTGATTTCTTTCATCCAATCACACAGAACTACAATTAACACTAAACCTATACGAACTCTTACGAACTCTGAAATATCTGCGTTCATCTGCGTTCATCTGCGGTTATTTTCGGTCTCCGCACCCTCTCGAACTTCCACTTCTTGCTCAAATCCATCGTAGCATCCACACCCACCTTCGTCCCAATCCCATTCTCAGAACGAGGGTCAAGCGTGCTCCCCCTCACGTTCGGATAAATGTAAATATCATCATCCCCCTTAACGCGCGTTGCTATTGCGAACTCTATGTCGTTGGGATCAAGAATATTGATATCATCATCCACGATCACGACGTGCTTTAAGCTCTTATGCGCTGCAAAAGTCGCATCGATCGCCTTCTTTGCCTCTTCATCGCTGTTCTTATGTATCTGCACCACGGCATGGAAATACCAGCATCCACCCGGCGTCATCACCACGTTCCTGACATCAGCTACTTTTTTAACTTCCCTGAAGATCAGGGGTTCGTAGGGTACTCCCATCATGATATTATGCTCGTTCGCAGCTGGCATGAGCGCATGATATATCGGGTCGCGCCTGTGCATCATTTTCGTGATATGTATGACCGGCTGCTTCCTGACAAGGTCGTAGGTACCGCTGATATCCACGAACGGTCCCTCATCCACAAGCTCTGTTGGATGGATATATCCCTCAAGCACTATCTCAGCATGCGGTACTTTGATGCCGTTCTCGCATTCGAATACCTCAAGCGGTTCACCTTTTAGGGCTGCGGCATAACTGAACTCCTGCCCTTCAGGCACGCGGGTAGATATTGCAAAAAGGGTCACCGGGTCTATTCCAATAACGATAGCAATAGGAAGCGGTTCTCCTTTCTCGGCGGCTTTCCTGTGAAGATTATATGTATGCCTGAACTCAACGAGCCGCGCCGCAAGTTTGTCTTTTCCTATAACCATGAGCCTGTGTATGGATGCGTTCATCAATCCTTCATATTCAGACACAACAACGCCTGCAGTAATGTACGGCGCGCCGTCGCCTTCATAATGCGTGAGGATGGGGATCTTTGACAGGTCTGGTTTTTCAGTTACTTCCTTTGTTGGAGAATCTTTTACGATCTTAACGATCCCTTCAGGCGGGCATGAAGAAAGTGTCTGGATTATCATATCTGGCGCAACCCCAAGCGCATCCGCCAGAAGCTGTCTTGAACCCAGGACGTTCATGACGACTTTGCTGCCGTTCACGTTCGTAAAAAGGGTTGGCTCTTTTCCGACAGCAGCTGAAACTTCATATACAGGCGAGAGGGGTTCATTGACTTCCCTGAGTTTCC
>JAYTKX010000169.1:0-28438 GCA_043729865.1 Methanobacteriota archaeon | reverse complement strand
TCCTTCAATAGCAGCGATCCTTTTCTCAAATACATCAGTTGTGGGGTTCATTATCCTTGTATAGATGTTCCCGAACTCCTTGAGCGCAAAAAGGTTCGCGGCATGTTCTGTGCTCTTAAAGACATACGATGTTGTCTGATAAATGGGCACAGCCCTTGCCTGTGTTGCTGGATCCGGGCTTTCCTGTCCTGCGTGTAACGCTATGGTTTCCAATCTCTTTTTTGACATTTCTTTCTCCTTTGGTTTTTTTTTTAGAAATGATTGGCTGGATTGGTTATATATGCAGAGAAACAGGCGATAATTGTAAGGATGGTTGTGGAATTGGAAGGAATGCGGCAATAAGATAGAAAAAAACTCTGCTCTATCCCAGAGCAGAGAACAGGATATAGGATATTATTAATGTCCAGACTATATTGAACGCCTGCGCCACTGTAAAAGTTATGAACGGCGCTCTTCCTATTTTGCTAAACTCCAGGATGGAAGTTTCCGCACCTATGCTCACAAAGGCGAATGCGAATATCCACGAGCGTATCAACTTTGTCGCATCAATGGCTCCCGTAGAGAGCAAACCCAGAGATGCTATTATTGTGACTGCCGCAAATCCCAGGATGAACTTGGGGAACCTGTCCCATATCTGGCGGGCGCTCACCTTTTCGCCGCTTTTCTCAACCACAGTCGTGAAATAGAACGCCAGCAGGAAAGCCACAAATCCGATTAGCACGTTCTGGGACATCTTCACAACGGATGCTACTTTCATAGCTTCATCCCCGTAGAACGAACCTGCGCCCACAACAGCAGCCGTCGTGTCTATGGTGCCGCCAAACCATGCTCCAGCCCACGCCTGGTTCATACCAATGGCTTTAGCCAGAAGAGGCATTCCCAGGAACATTGGTATAACGAATACCGCAATGAGCAGAAGCGTCATATTGAGATGCTTTTTCTCTCCTTTTATCGCACCGAAAGTGGCAATTGCTGCCGATACGCCGCATATTGATACCGCTGTCGATAGCATGTGAGCGAACTTCCTGTCTACACCAAGCTTCCCTGCAACCCACATGGACACATAATATACTGCGATAACCACAATCAGCGCTTGTGCAAGACCGCGGAGACCATATGCCATTAATTTCCCTATTGAGATCTCGGCACCAAGCAGCACAAGCCCGACCTTCACAAGAAGTTCAGTCCTAAAAGCAGGCTTGATTTTCTCAAACCCGCTGCTCAATGGCTTTGATAGGTCAACTGCACTGCGAAGAATCAAACCAAGGAGAATGGCGATGACTACATACTCAAATCCCCAACCTTTTCCGATCTCCACATCCGCTATCTTGTTCTGGGATATGTAAACAGAGAGTACTGCAAGTATGACAAGGAGAGCGAACCCGATAAGGAAATATCCTGTCCTTACCAGGAATGGCTGATCATTTGGCTCACTGTTGATTCCAGTATTTGCATTAACATCTGCCATGTTTACACCAGCTTCCAGGGGATTATTTTTGCAGATACGATTCCTGCGGCGGCTATTAGCACAATAATAAAGCCAATAACAACTGCTAACCAGTCTTCAGATATTTTTAATGACATTTTTTGCTCCAGAACTCCGACTATGGACGTTCAGGATTAATAGAAAACATAAGCATATAAATTTAGAGAAACGGACAGGAATTGCCTTGATTGTTCAAAAAACCGAATGAATGCGGCAAAAAATTCGGCTAATTCAAACCTGCATAATCCATTACTGCTTTCTGAGCATTCAGGAATTTAACGATCTTCTCAAATTCGATATCGTTTTCAGTTTTCTTATTTTCGGTTCTAAGCTCAAGAGAGTTGCTTTTTCTACATATTTCTTGAATCATATTCATCATCATCAAGAGATTGTACTCGATGATATATATTATTTAATAAAGAGGCAGATGTTGACACAATTATTCCAACAACAGAAAAAAACGTCTCAATTTCTGCTTCTTACATTTCTATCAAAACAAGCTCGAACGTGATGCCCATGCAGGATTGGCAGAAACCCAGGAACTCTTTCGCATTGATGGACATTTCTTCGTAGAGAGATTTCGAGATATAAAATACAATGTGGACCTTTCCGGGGTTCCCGGCGAGCCTATGTCTTATCTCGCCGTGAAGCTCCTCAAAAATAGCCACAAGTGTTTTGAAGTTAATCCTTTTCAGGATGCGGATGCGCCCAACCATGGTCTCATCTACCCAGATACGATAATTCGCTGTTTTTTTGATAAAAACATCACTCTCATTCATGTTATGCCCGGGCTTTTCTTATTTGACTCGATATCCCACCTGACATCACTCGCAAGAGAACGTCGAACTACCGCGATCGTGTCAAGCTGTTCATAGATGTATTCCCGGAGGAATATATCTTCGATAGCCTCAGTCTCCTTTTCGAGCTCATGCTGGCGGTCCAGCAGGTTCTCAAGCTCCTTCAAACCGTGCTGCCTGCTCGCACCCATCCAGCTATTTTCCACCATCGCCAGTATCCGGTTTATTCTTTCAAGATTTATTTTCATGCGCCGGTACTCTGGTCTTCTCATTTTTTCTTCTGCATAGAGCTCATAGGCAGATCCCTTTTGTTTTTCCTCTGTACCCTCATCTATATTCGATCCTTCACCGTTCCATTTTTCATGGATGGCAAAAACGATCCCTTCTTTGATTGAACATATTTTATCACCACCTCTTCAATATAAAAAGATGATATATATTCCTGAATATACAGGCAGGTTTTGTCACAATTTGAACAAAACCAGAATTATTGTGTCAATAATTGCCGAATAAGTTAAACTTATGCTAATACTCTTCATCAAATAGTTCCAGTAATAAAATATGAGGTATCGTTTTGTCAGATAATATCAATACAGGTAAAGGATTAGAAAACTACAATTCTGCCAGGATCGGAAGTTTCCCGCCATCGATGAAACTTATTCTCAATATACTTGAAAACCATGGGGCTCTGACACAAAAAGAGATAACGAAAGTTACACGTCTTCCCACAAGAACGGTGCGTTATGCTCTATGCCGGTTAAAAGACGAAGATATCCTGGAAGAGCGCGAATATTTCCAGGATGCCAGGCAGTGCCTGTATCGAATCAAATGAATAATACGGACAAAAACAATTTATTAAGGCAATTATTGCTCCAGTCTTTCTGAAAAACGAATGGCATTGTCAAATGTAGCCTGTTTACATGGTTTGAATATATGCCGGGTCTATTTAAATCCTGGTGATTAAAACGACACAAAAGGAACGAAGGGGTTTACTTTGTCCCCGGTAAAAAATACAGAAAGTACAAATGCCCGAATTGCAATCATTCGATATCGATAACGAGCGCAGATTTCATTAAAGGGATCGCATTGGCATCATGCGGTGACTGCGGCAGGAATGCCTTTGCCATAGACGAAGTTCTGTTGAATGGGTAAAATGAAAACGGGCGCTTTCAATAATCCTATCCATTGGCGCCCCTTTTTCTAATTTTAGAGGTAAGAATATGAATCATAATACAGAAGAAAGAAATAAAGATGAAAATCCAGAAGAAGATGAAGACCTGCGGCGCTTCCTGCGTGGAGGCTTTGGAGCAAAGTGAAATGTCAAAAATGGAAGAAAATGGTCAATAATTGCTCATATAAATAGGTTTATAAAGTATAAATCTAAGTTTAACTTGGTGAATTTAAAAATGAATTTAAGAAGGAATCGTCTTTGCCAACAGTGAACTACTGTCTGAACCGACTAAGATAAATCATTTACCGCCATCAGCAAAACTTGTTTTTAAAGTGCTTGAATCGAGCGGCTTTTTAACACAGAAAGATATTGCAAAGCAAACCTATCTTCCAGCCAGGACAGTGCGTTATGCCCTGAACAGGCTAAAAGAAGAAAAAGTATTGCAGGAGCGCTTCTATTTCCAGGATGCGCGCCAGAGCCTGTACGGGCTGAACGGCAGTGTTCCGGGGGTGGTGAACGTATAATTTACCTCACCTCCTTATTTTTGGACCGCCACTAATCACTTTCAATGATCGCCAGGGTGGCGGAGCGGCTACGCAATCGCCTGCAGAGCGATTCCATTCCGGTTCGAGTCCGGATCCTGGCTTATCTTAACATATATCGATATAATTCCCTTTTATCCGTTTGCAAACATGTCGTGCATTGAATAAGGATTAAGAGGAACTCCTTTGATATCTTCCACAGGCTTTTGTTCACAGCCCTTCAAAGTTAAGATTCGCTGGCAAACCGGTCGAATACAATCAGGGCAGCGTTTGTTATTCATTATATTGTTCATAAGAATTACGATTTAACAATTCCTGCATTTCCACTGCCTTTCAAAATAGCATGATATTCATCAATGAATATATCCCGCATATTCTCCAGCAAAAATATGTTCCTTGTACATAACATGACCTTATTTGCTGTGAGCCGCAAAGGATCGCATTTTTCCATCCACAAAACGACTTCGTTTGATTCGTTCATCTAATTTGTCTCCTTCTTTTTTTTGATATTTTTTGGCTGCTTTAGTTGACTTTAGTCTCCACTTCCATTATGTAACTAAGAAATATATATCACTAAATATAAAGGCAGATTTTATCACTAATTATATGAAAAACGAATGATCAAGGCAAAAATTTCCGTGAAGGTCAACGCTTATGATGGAAAGGACCTGCATCTGCTATACGCAGGCTTTTTCCATCCTTTAACTCATTTCTTATAATAAGGATTGAACTGGTTCGTGTAGATATCAGACGGCTTGAACTGCCCTTCTTTTATCTTTCCATCCTTTACAAGCCAGTCTATCCAGAACTGTGCATCGCTATCAGCCAGCAGCGCATGATCTCTTACGCCGAAGCCCTTCCAGTACTTCGCAAGGTCAGGATTTCCGCCTTTATCTTTGAGCACTTTGGCTGCCAGTTCTTTTGCTTCTTTCGGATGTTCCTTTGCCCAGTCCGCTGCCTTTGCTATCCCTTCTGTAAGGTGC
This sequence comes from Methanobacteriota archaeon, assembly GCA_043729865.1. GTDB lineage: Archaea > Halobacteriota > Methanosarcinia > Methanosarcinales > Methanoperedenaceae > Methanoperedens. The sequence goes on along the minus strand of JAYTKX010000169.1, from coordinate 23,459 downwards.
TTGGCTGCTTCAGGATTTTCTTTCAGGAACAACATCCACCTGACCCTGTTTGAGAACCTGTTCATGCTGGGGTATGGGTATCTGGACAAGCTGCACATCATTCGGCGATAAACCGCTTCTTGCAAGGTATTCACGTGTCACGTAGTCCACATGCGCTCCAACAGTATTTACCGCGATCTTTTTACCTACCAGATCTTTTGCGCTTTTGATGCTGCTATTTTCAAGCACGATCCATTTTGATAAGAAAGGAGTACCCTCATACCAGCTCGAAGGAGAATTCCCCATCGGCGCGGCAAAGGCTTTTATCTCACTTCCTCGCGCCTTAGCATTGATTATGGCTACCCATGCCGAATGTCCGATATCAGTGCTGCCCGAAGCCACCGCTATTATATCTTCCGGACCCCCTGTATAAGAACCAGCCCTTGTGATATTGATACCCTTCAGATATCCAAGTTCCTTTGCAAATTCATAAGGCTCAACAATTGTGGTTGAAGAAAGATAGCGTATTTCGACATCTTCCTTCGGTTTTGTATCACTGTTATTTTCTGTCTTACTGTCCTTGACCCAAAACATGCCAGCAGTCAATATTAAGGCGATGCCAATTATAATCGCCGCAGTTTTTATATTTTTATTCATTTTTATTTCCTCCTATGTGATCGTCATTTCTTCTTTCCATTTCGTTGTGGTTTTTTCAAGCCAGACAAGGGAATAATTAGTGATCAAACCAAGAAGCGCAAGCATCACGATCGCTGCGTACATCTCAGGGATCATGAAATTGTATTCCCAGTTGATCACCGAGTATCCCAGTCCCGATTTAGCCCCTATCATCTCAGCAGCAACAAGAACGATTATCGAATGAGTGGCGCTGAGCCGGAGACCTGTGATTATTGATGGCAGGGACGAAGGTATGACCACTTTTCTGAATAACGAACTTGTAGATGAACCCATTGAACGGGCAGATTTTATCAGCAGGGGATCAACACTTTTTACACCGCTTATCGTGTTCAATAATATCGGCCATTGGGCGCCCCAGAATATTACCGCGATTTTTGATATTTCACCTATCCCGAGAAAAAGTATGAATACTGGAAAAAGCGATAGCGAGGAGGTCTGCCGTAACGTCTGCATGAGACCGTCTGCGATCTCCTCAAAACCTTTATACCACCCCATCAAAAACCCAAGCGGTATCATTATTATTGCCGCAAGACCAAATCCAGTAATGGCACGCTGGAGACTGATGCTTGTATGTATCCAGAGTTCACCTGAAACAGTTAGCTTAACAAGGGCCACGAAGACTTCTGACGGCGGCGCAAAAAATGCCTTACTGATAATGCCGCTTGCAGGCAACAGTTCCCATAAAAGGAAAAAAACAAGCAGAGCTATGACTTTTCTAGGAGTTCGTTGTAAACCTTGCTTCTTCCCTGACAATATACCCCACCTCCTGCCTTAGCTTAATAAAATCCTGAGAAGTTCTGAAATCTTCTGACCTCGGTCTTGATAATGGAATGTCTATTATCTTTTTTATTATACCTGGTCTTGCTGACATGACTGCTATCCTGTCTGCCAGGAAAACAGCTTCTTCTATGTTATGAGTAACAAACAACACTGTTTTTTTTGTTTCTTCCCAGATGCGCAAAACCTCGCCCTGCAGCGTATCCCTTGTCTGGGCATCAAGGGCTGCGAATGGTTCATCCATCAACAAAATGTCAGGATCATAAGCAAGAGCCCTTGCGATAGCTACGCGCTGCTTCATCCCGCCGCTCAGTTGATATGGATAATGAGATTCAAAGCCCGAAAGACCGACGAGAGAAATGTATTTTTTGCATATCTCATTCCTCGTTTTTTTCGGGACACCTTTTTCTTCAAGCCCATATGCTATGTTCTCTGTTACAGTTCGCCATGGGAACAGCGCATAACCCTGGAATACCATCCCGCGATCATGGTTCGGACCGTTCACTGTTTTACCGTCAATGTAGATGCTTCCGCATGAAGGTTTTATCAGACCGCCCAGGATCTCAAGGAATGTTGATTTTCCGCAGCCGCTCGGGCCAACAATGGCGAGGAACTCACCCGTCCTGATCTCAAGGTTTATCCCTCCAAGGGCTTCCACGCAGCCATTCCCGTTATTTCCGTTTTTGCTGTGGAAGACTTTTGTTATGCCATCTACCTTCACTTTTATCATGTTCTTCCAGCCATCTCGTCAAAATACAGATAATTCCGTGACAAAGGAAGCTCTTTCAAATGGTCAACCGTGTAATCGTATTGCTGCCAGATATCAACCAGCTTCCTGCTAAGCTCAAGGTGCCATGACGGTTGTGGTGTCCTGTGCCCCTCCAGCTTTGAACCTGGATTGGGTGTCCACGGCATGGGGAAAGCAAGCACATTCTTTGATGCAAGATATTCTGCACCCTTCAGGAACGAATCCTTTGATTCAAGACCTGAAACGAACATAGACCTGACTTTTCCATGTTCAAAGATCCTCCCAGCATATTCCAGCGCTTTGCGGTAATTCTCCCAGCCGATTGTTCTTGCTTTTCCAGGGCAGATGCCTGCGAACAGGTTCCTGTCCCATACTTCGAGATTAAATGCAACAGAATCAAACCCTGCTTTTTTTAAGTTTTCAATCTTCTTAAGGTCAGTTGGAGCTGATATGACCACGGTTCCGGGCACATGGTCTTTTCCTGTATGCTCTTTTACCTCTTTTGCAACCTCGATGTAATACTCATGCTCCTTTCCGTTCGGATGCATGCCGCCTGTGAGAAGAAGCTTATCCACAACGCCTTCTTCGATAGCTGCCTGAAAAGTTTCCCCTATATGTGCTGGCGTTTTTAGACCAATTACATCGCCATTATATGTTTTCTTGGTATGCACAAGATTGCAGAACCAGCACTCTTCATTTGTTCTATAATAATTGCAATAGTTGCTGTATGCTACAATAAGTGCGTCTTTTGATACATTCTGTCCGATCTGAGACATGAGTACATCATCTGAGGTCTTATCATTATAGAATCCAGGTCTGATATTGTATTTTACATCAAGAACATATTTGCCATTGTACTCAAGTAAGAGCGAACTGTTATTCCTTTTTACGAGATATGGCGAAGCGCTGTTCTTCTTGAAGGGGATGAGCATCTGGTCCTCGATTATGATCTCGGCAGGAAGCTTCTGGTGCTCATGAGATTCAAGGTCGAAGTCAAAAACGCCGTGTATCTGCTCCTTATATTTTTCTCCCACGCCAGAAAGGGCAGAAGCATCTATATTCACGCCATCTATGAGTAGCTCTGCTTTGATTTCCAGTGCGCTGAGTTTTCTTCCGTTTACCTGATATTCTTTCATTAATTCATTGAAGGAAAGCAAAGTATATGGAAGTAGATAAATCAGCAAGTGTTGTCGTATTTATTCGGAAAATAGAATGATTGCGGCAAACATCTTAGATTTTTCGCCCGATCGGGCATACTATCATGCACTGGCTGCATGCTGAATATCCGTACATGCTGTTTTGTGGTTTAATCACTTCGTTGCACTTCTCCCATGCGATCCCCTCATTGGAAAGGGCTTTTCCCGGACATGCCCTGATACATGCCTGACATGAAGGAGGACATAATTTCTGTGCTTCTTTTTCAGTTATCTTCCGGTCTGGTTTAAGCTCAGCATTGGTTATCACCGCTGCTACACGCTGCCTCGGTCCAAATCGAGGCGTTATCAGAAGGCGGCTCTTTCCAAAAATGCCAAGACCAGCTTCAACAGCCGCATGCCTGGTTGAAATACCAAATAGCTTCGGATATATGTTCATATAGTCCCCGCTTTTTCTAAGTTCAGGGTCAAAGTTGCCGATCCTGTGTGGTATTACGACTGCACTGTATCCGTTATCGTCAAGAAGTCTGCCAATATCATAAGCTGTCTGGTTATGATACATATTCAGGGTAATATGATGCAGCGCCGAGAGAAGAAGATTAGGCTTGACTGTATCCAGAAGCACCCTCACCCCAACTACTATTACTGATTTTGCACCGGGGAGCAGATGTTCTGGTCTTTTATCCTCAGGATAGTCCTTGAACCTGTCTGTGGAAGCTATTCCCACGAGGTCTGCACCGGCTTGTTTGGCTGCTTTTTTAACTGATCCTGCTGATATCATTATTACCATCCATTTCCCCATAACTTTTTTCAAATCTATTTAAACTCAGAGAAATCAGCAAAAGTTGTCGTTTTTATTCGGAAAAGTGGAGGATTGCGGCAAAATCTATCGATTTTTCGCACCATAATTCGCCAGAACTCCTGCGATAACACCCAGCGCCGGATTTGTTGCCAGGCTAATAACCACAACCAGCAATGCAACAATCCGGTCTTCCTCATTCACATTTTTAAAAACACCTGCAAGTTCAAAACCGCTGTAAAATAACAAACATCCAATTACTGCGATTGGTATGATTTTGAGAAATTCCAGTCCGCTCTCTCCAAAAAATAAACCTGCGAAGATAAGCAGACTACCCAGCATGATCGGCGCCGCTTTTGTCCTTGCCCCGAATTTGTAATGCGCTGCAACACCTCCGCTGCCGTGGCACATGGGCATGCCCCCGAAAGAACCTGAAAAAAGATTTGCTATACCCATACTTGCTGATAGATTATTGGCATTTACTCTTTTATGCCTAGGATATATCTTATTGGATAATGCTGAGGTTGCAATGACAGCATTGGTCAGGGTCAGGGGAATCTGGATCAAAATGAAGGTTAGTATGTTTGTGCTGAATAGATCGCGAACTTCGGGCAAGTTGATTTCCGGCAGATAAAATCCGGGAACTATAGCGGGAAATTCTTTGATCAGACCCATTGTATATCCCAGCAGAATGCCAAGGATCAGGGCAATTATTGCAGTCGGAAATCGGCTCTTTTGAAAAAGCAAAAACATTATGAAAAGTATGATCAACCCCAGCAGCAGTTGCTGCATAATGAATTTTATTCCAACAAAAACAAGAGAAATTCCAAGGGCTGTCTGGATCCCGATAGAAACACTTCCTGGTGTATGTTTAACCAGCCATTTTACCGCACCTGTAACCCACAGCACCAAAAGTATGATCCCGATAGCCACCGATGCCGCTGCAATCGCCCCTGGAGTCAACTCATAAGATATAGCGTAAGCAGAAGCAGCTTTCATAGGCTGGACTGCCATGGGAAAACCGTAGAACATACCCGAAGACAGGTAAAATATGCCAAAGGTAGTAAAAACACTTGATGGAGACAGGTGGTTTATAGAGATCGCACTGATCACAAAAGGCAGGAATGTCCCAAGATCACCGAGTGCTCCGGAGGCTTCTGAGATTAAGAATTTGAGGCGATCTATTGGTTTCATTATTTATTTTCTTTTAATAAGATAAATGTTATTGCAGCCCCAATCAGAGCTGCAAAAGCATAGATGTTAAAAGCTGCTCCGATCCCGATCCTATCTGCTACCAGTCCACCAAGTACAGGACTCACAGTCATGCCGGCAACCCTGCTTGTGTGATAAATGCCCATAGCTGCACCTCTTACTTTAGAGGAAGAATCCTGCGCATATGCAGATGCTGCGGGGAAACTCAAACCTATTACAGCCCCAAGTAAAGCCAGAACAAAAGCGAACTGATAATAGTTCGTAACCATAGAGAACGAAGTAATGATCGGCGCAGAGAATAAGAATCCATAGATTATGGGTTTTTTTCGTCCCACTCTATCCGCCAGCCATCCGGCAAATGGAAGGATTATTAAGCTTGCAACAGTCATAGCAGCAAGGATAATGCCAATACTCTCGTTCCCTATCTGAAGCTGAGCCATGTAAAGAGGTGACATGGTCCTTACTCCTTCGCCTACCATTCCAAGAATGAAAGTACATAGGTATATCATGTTACTACCTCTGATCGTTGGGCTTCCCGTGAGTATATGTTCTTTTTCAGGTTCTTCTATTAATTTCATGACAACGAAGGCAAAAACCAGTATTAAAACCGCAATGAGTTGAAAAGCTGCCCTCCATCCGAGGGAATTGAATAGCACGCCACCCATCAGAAATCCTGCTGCAGTCCCAGAAAAAACCCCAATCAACGTGATGCTCATCGCCCTGGCGCGCAACGCATGCGGAAAAATATCGCCGATGATAGCCGAACTTGATGGAATAAAAGCTGCCAATCCAAATCCAAGAAGGAATTGGAAAGCGATCAATTCACCTGCAGTTCTGCTGAATCCTGAAATAAAAGTTGCAATAGAGATAAGCAACATGCCGCCAGTGATCATCCCTTTCCTTCCGTACTTGTCGGAAATATAACCCATCGGAATACAAGCTATCAAGCTCAAGGATGATGCGGCAACTATCCATGCAGCAACAGAATGTGATATCCCAAACTCCCCCTCAAAGAAAGGAAGGAGTGGAATAGGAAAAGCTCTGGCTGCGGATGTAAAGAATGTGGCAAGGGTAATTATCAACAGGGCGGTTCCCTTGCTTGATTTGTTTATCAATATCTGCCTACAAACTGTTATTGAATGGCTTTGCGATTATCTCCAGTACTCTGAAATCAAAGAAATTATTCGTATGGGATGGCAGCACCACAACCGCAGTATCCGCACCTCTTCCTTTTGCTCCAGTCCCGCCTACTGCAATGGTCTTCTCAAGAGGAATGACGCCACCATCAAGAGCCATGATCGAACACTCAACAACTACTTTCATGCCGGGTGAGAAAAGTGATTTGAGTGATTCCGCCAAAACTTCGCTATGAGAGATTCCAGAGAACTTACTTGTGAAACTTTTTTCCAATCCAGAAAGCGCATGGCTCTGCCTAATAACTTTGGCCCCCAGATTCTCAAGTTCTTTCAGGGCTTCCAGGTCAAATTCCCAAACTCCTGGCTGCTTAGAGCCCGGATGAGTTGAAACCACTACAAGATTTGTCTTTTTGCCCAAACTTCGCGCGAATTTTAATCCTGTCTTGCCGCTTGTACTTGCCACGACCACGCTTTTTATATCGCCTTCTTTCAGCCTGTCCTGAACAAGTTTGAGGACTTCATCTGTATTTTCTGCGCCGTTCTGTTCAAAATATGTTATTGATTTTTTTACCATTTTTATTCTCCTTATTTTTTTTCATTGAATATCCATGACGTAATGAATAACATAACGCTTGAAAAAACAAGCAAAACCAATATGTCAAAATTCAGGGAATACTGGCTTTCATTAATTATGATCCCACGGATCGCATCCACACCGTATGTCATAGGGTTTAACGAACTCAGGGTTTGTAACCATCCAGGGGCATTGGTAAGCGGAAACAAAGCGCCGCTTAAAAAGAACGTCGGCATAATTATAAAACTCATTATAGTTTGAAATCCTTCAAAACTATCAATGATCGAAGCTATAAAAAGTCCAAAACAATCAAATCCAAGGGATATTAAAAGCATTATTGGTATTATCCTGATAATATTCATAGGCGATATGTGGACGCCAACAATGAAAGATAACAGAAGTAACAAAGTTCCCTGAAGCAATGCATTTGTAGCTCCTCCCAACGCCTTTCCTATAACGATCGACGTCCTGGATATAGGTGAAACGAGTATCTCTTTTAAGAACCCGAACTCGCGATCCCATATAACCGATATCCCTGAACGCATTGATGTAAAGAGAAGGGTCATTCCTACGATTCCCGGAAAAATAAATTCGTTGTATCCGGATGTTATCACGCCTGTCCTGAGATTAATCCCCATGCCGCCGCCAAATATGATAAGCCACAGGAATGGAGTTGTCATGGCGCTTGCGAAATGTATCCTTTCACGGTAGAACTTGATGATCTCCCGGAGCCATATTGAATAAATTCCACGCAGTTCTTTTCTCATTTCATCTACCCCTGCGCTTTCGCTTATACATACTGATGAAATTATCCTCTCCTTCCTCGCGGATCTGCTTGCCAGTATGATGCAGGAAAACATCATGCAGTGTTGGCTCTTCAATATCGATTGAATCTACTGCTATATGCAGATCCTGTGCAATATTAATTATTTGCACAGCATTCATTGATCCCTGTTTCACATTCAAACTCAATGTATCATGTGATGCCTGCATTTGCAGGATATAGTCCTGCCCGGAAAGTCCGGTTGCAAGCTGATCCGGGAATTTTGTCCTTACAATGATATTGTCACCTGCAAGGAGACTTTTGAGTTTTTCTGGTGTATCCCTGATTTTGATGATACCATGATCTATGATTGCTATATCGTTGCAGAGAAGGTCAGCTTCATCCATGTAATGTGTTGTCATAATTATCGTCAATTTTTCTTTTTCTGCAAGTGTTCTAATATAGTCCCAGATGTGTTCTCGTGTCTGGGGGTCTAATCCGATAGTGGGCTCATCAAGGAATAATATTTCAGGATTATGAAGAAGCCCGCGCGCCATTTCAAGACGCCGTACCATACCTCCGGAAAAAGTCCTGACAAGGGAATCAGCCCTGTCCGTAAGTCCCACAAGCTGGAGGACTTCCCGTATCCGCCCGCCCATTATTTTTGATGGGACATCATAAAGCATGGCATGAAATCTCAGGTTCTCGCGAGCCGTGAGTCGATCATCCACGCTTATGCTCTGGAAGACGATGCCGATGCTTTGCCTCACTTTAGCAGAGTCTTTTATTATGTCGTAGCCATTTACAATTGCAGAACCTGACGTGGGATTTACGATGGTGCACAACATTGAAAGTATTGTGCTTTTCCCTGCGCCGTTGGGGCCAAGGAGACCGAAGATCTTTCCTTTTTCGACCTTGAGGTTAAGGTTATTTACTGCGGTTAAGGTTTTGTATTTTTTTGTGAGGTTTGTTGTTTCTATTGCGTACATTTTTTATCCATAAAACAAAATTATTAAAATAGATGAATAGCTTTGAAGTTAATCATAACACAGTCTACTACTCTAATGCTGAACAATCAACCCTTCTTTACAAAGATGTGATATGCCCCTTCTTTTGATTCAACGTCAAGGAACTCATCACCGGATTTTGTCAGCCATACATCGATATTCTGCCATGCCTCGGGATCACTGGCTATGACCTCAAGGATCTCACCTCTCTTTAGTGATTTTATTTGCTGTAATGCCATTATGCGTGGATATGGGCATTTTTCTCCTCTAACATCTAATTTAACATCTGGAATTATTGTCATATTGCAGCCTCTTTATTTTTTATATTCAGGATTAAATTCATTCGTGTAAACAGCTGTAGGTTTTAGTTGTCCAGGCTTCAGTATCCCATCTTCGACAAATCTATCCAACCACCATTGAATATCCTTGTCACTGATGAATGGATATTCCGGCGACCATTTTAGTCCTGAGTAATATTTTCCTAACTTGGGATTTCCACCTTTTTCTTCCGCTGCATCTGCGTAAGCTTTTTTGACATGTTCAGGATTCTTATTGTATTCTTCAACTAATATGCGCCTTGTTTTATCATAAGCCCTGATATATCTCCTGACGGTATCCGGATGATCTTTTATGAAATCCTCTCTAAAACCAATGCCATACAGCATGTTTTCTCCTTTCACATCATAGTTTCTTGTACCGGGGATTTCTCTCACTCCTCCAGTTTCTACTGTCTTGTCGAAATCAACGCCACCACTTGTGGTCCATGCTGCTGCATCCACCTGTTTGCTCCTTAATACCTGCTCCTGATTTGCAGATGGCACTACAACTAATTGCACTTTTTCAATGGAAAGTCCATTTTGCTTGAGATATTGCCGTATTACATAATCTGATTCTGCCCCCAACACATTCACTGCTATCTTTTTACCTTCAAGGTCCTTAATTGTTCGAATACTGCTATTCTCAAGAACAAGAAGACCACCATTACCCGGATTATTTTTGGTTGAGACAATCGTTCCAAGCAACGCTTTGATCTTTCCTCCGCTTGCGATAATATTTATCCATGCAGTCCATGCCGAACCAGCCGTATCAACATTGTTCGCTAAAAGAGCTTGTAGGGCGACTGTTCCACCCGTGCTTTGTATGCTTGTTATTTTTTCAAGCTTTACTCCTTCTTCTTCATATATATCGCGCCCTGTCACTTTTTTTATTATATCCGCATCTGTTGGTGTTGTCGAATCGAGTATTCTGATTGCAACGTTTTCTTCCTTTTTATTTTCCCCGGCACTTAAAAGCAATCCGCCACCCACGATCGCGACAGCAATAAATGCTATTGACCAGACTTTTATGTTTCCGCTCATGTTCTCTTTACCTCTTTACTTCAACATCTCTATGAATATCTCAACACGACTATGCAATTGTTCATGTCCCATCTGGCTCTCAGCCATGGCGCGCTCGATGGTTATGCAAGGTATCCCGGTATCTTCTTTCACGACATCTGCGACCATCCTTGCTACTGCTGACTGGAAATTGCATCCCCACTGGTGCATAAATATCAGACCATCTGCTTTTGATTTTCTTACCTGCTCTGATGTCCATTGCCCTCTCTCTTCAGTAGGGAGTTCATATGGAAAAGAAACAATTGCCTTTGCTAATTTTTCATAGGGATCTCCGGTTTCCTCAACATCCACAGAAATTTCGCTCCATCCGTCATCCTTTCCTGCAACTACACCCCCCAAGCTATCCACAAGTTTTGGGTTGGGATTAACGCATGATCCGCATATGAACAGCCGTACAGGGTCATCCTCGATCCCTTCTCCTTTTACTGAATTCTTTACTCTTTCTTTCACTTCGTCATATGATTCCTTAAGGACCTGTTTTGCTGCCACAGGATCACCGTTGCTTTCATTACCAAGCTGCATGATACCTGTGTGATCTTCGCTGTTAGTAGGCGGTGTTGAGGCAGACCACCAGAGATTTACATAATCCCTTGCAAGCTTTCGTTTTTGATTATGGAGTTTGATCTCATTCCTGATATCTTCATCAGTAACTTTCCTATTCCTCAGCTCTCCTATTTTTTCTGTAAGCCTTCGAAGATTATCTGCCACATACTCTATTGAATATCCTTTATCACTCTGGCGATTGACAGGAAAATCCACCATCAGTAACGGGATTTTAATATCGCCATGCCTGTGTGCCTCTACGCCGTATGCAATATCAGAGCATCGAAGGCACAGATAAGGAGCTATTAAAGCCATAGGCACCATGCCCTGCTGGATTATCTCATACTTAGCCGTCTGGCAGGCTTCAACTGTCAGCTCCTGCCTGCCTATCTCCCTGATCTGAAGCCTTCTAAAATCCGCTTCCTGGTAATCCATGTTCTCCTTAAGATTAGTAGCCCATCCGTTCACCATGCCAGGTCTTGTAGGAATTCCACCCGCCGCATAATATGGCTCATGGGTCTGCCCTCCCTGTATGAAGATTATAGGGACGCCATTTTGGCTGGCATTTGTAAGCCGGTCATAGAGAGTAATCGTAAAATAATTGCGCTTGATACCGCTTACAAGATCCGTATCTTTTGATAATCCATAGTATCGACTATTGCTAAATAAATTAGGATATCTTCGCGGACCTTCTTCCGTCATGAAGCGCCATATCTCATCGCTCGTTACCCGACTTCCGTCTTTAAATTCAAGGTCGCAAGTCTCATCCAATCGGGTTTTTAACTCTTGTGGATATTGAAATAATTCATCGTTTAGTGCCATATTATCATCCATTTATTTTTTATAATAACTATTAAATTCATTTGTATAAACATCAGATGGTTTTATCTGACCAGGTTTTAATTTTCCATCTTTTTCCCACACATCAAGCCACCACTGTATGTCTTTGTCATTTGGGTACGGATGCTCTGGTGAATGTGTTGGTGTGTAATATTTTGCCAGTTTGGAATTCCCACCTTTTTCTTCGTATATCTGTGCTACCGCTTTTTTTACCCGCTCAGGGTCTTTCTGAAACTCTTCCCATACTAAGCGCCTTGAATTCTCGTAAACCCTGACAAATTTTTTAACAGTATCCGGATGTTCCTTAATGAAATCCTCCCTGAATCCCTCGCCGTATGTCAGAACATCTCCCCGAACATCGTATACAGTGAAAAGCACCCTGAGCCCACCTTTTTCAAGCGCCATATTAACATTTGGTGTTCCGATAGCTGCCACATCAACCTGTCCGCTTCTCAATATCTGCTCCTGCTGGGCAGTAGGTACAACGACAAGCTGAACCTGGTCAATAGATAATCCGTTTTGCTTCAAGTATTCCCGCATGACATAATCCACTTCAGCTCCCAGTACATTCAAGGCAAGTTTTTTGCCAACAAAATCATTGGCTGTATGGATATTGCTATTATTCAGGACAACCCAAGTAAAACTGGGATCATCCTTTGATCGAACACTTCTACCGACAACTGCTTTTACCTTTCCACCGCTTCCAATAACATTTATCCAGGATGTCCAGGACGAACCTGCAAAATCAATGTTTTTAGCAAGAAGAGCCTGAAGGCTTTGTGTACCGCCGGTACTCTGCACAGAATTGATCAGCTCAAGCTTTATTCCCTCTTCTGCGAGGAAATCTCTTCCAGTCAGTTTTTTTGCGATCTCCCAGTTATTCACTGTATCAGGGCTATCGAGAATGCGGATCGAAACATTGGTTTCAACGGGTTTATCTTTCTGTACAAAAAACAATCCCGTGCCGAGAATAAAGATAGTAACTATTGCTATTGACCAGACTTTTACGCTATTGTTCATTTTCTAACCTGCCTTTTTACCTGAGCATCTCAATGAATGCCTCAACCCTGTTGTGCGACTGTTCCAGAGCTTCGCGCCGTCCAAGTTCTGCCAGTTCAATGTTTATTGTGGGTATTCCGGTTTCAGTTTTGACAATGTCTGCCACCTCTCTTGCAATTGCTGTCTGGTAATTGCAGCCCCAGTTATACATGAATATCAGACCATCAGCATTTGATTTTTTAACCTGTTCAGCAGTCCATGCAGCCCGTTCTTCGGTAGGCTGCTCATAAGGATATGACAAAATTGCTCTGGCAAGATTTTCGTATGGGTTGCCAGTTTCAGCTACATCAGTGGATACTTCACTCCAGCCATCGTCCTTCGCCACAACTACGCCGCCTGCCTTATCAACAAGATATGGATTCGGAGTGACGCATGAGCCGCAGATAAACAGCCGCGCAGGATCATCGCTCAGTCCTTCGCCTTTAACACTGTTCTTGACCCTCTCCTTTGCCTCAACATACGATTCCTCAAGAATCTGTTTTGCTGCTGTCGGATCACCATATCCTTCATTACCTAACTGGAGAGTGCTGCTGTGATCAACACTGTTTGTGGGCGGTACTTTTGCTCCCCACCACAGATCAGCATATTTACGCGCTAACCTGCGTATCTGGTTATGCAGCTTTATCTCATTCTTAACATCATCTTCGGTTACCTCTTTTCCAGACAGTTTACTTATCTCCTGAACAAGATCAAACAGGTTTTTAGACAGGTACTTAACAGCCCATTCTGCATCTTGTTGTGAACCAACAGGATAATCTACAAGAAATAGTGGAACTTTTACTTTACCATGGCGATATGCTTCAACGCCATAGGCAATATCCGAGCAGCGCAGGCAAAGATATGGAGCAATTAAATCCACATTGATAAAACCTTCCTGCACCGTCCCATAACCTGCGGTCTGGCATGCCTCTACACTTATGGCTTTTCTACTCTCTTCACGAATTTTATTACCCCTTATATCTGCTTCTCTAAGATTCAGTCCTTCTTTTTTATTAAGAGCCCACTGGCTTATGAAAGCAGGTCTTGCAGGTATCCCTCCGGCTGCATAATAAGGTTCCATCCCCTGCCCGCCCTGTATGAAAACTATCGGCACGCCGCTATTCTGGGCTTTTGTCATACGATCGTATAGCGTGAGAGCGAAATACCCGCGTTTAATGCCACTTAAGAAGTTCACATCGCTTGATATGCGCCCCACATGGTGGGTACTGGTATTGAAAGCATATGGGTATCTTCTTGGTCCTTCGTCTGCCATGAAATTCCATATCTGCTCTGTGGTTGCCCGTGTTCCATCTTTAAATACTAAATCGTCTTTCTCGAAAAACTGTGATTTTATCTCTTCCGGATATCTGAAAATATCATCTTTTGACATTATTTAACTCCTTTTTTTTCAATATATTCTTTATAAAACGGATTAAATTCATGAGTATATACATCGGATGGCTTGAATTGCCCGGGCTTCAGTTTCCCCTCAGACTCAAAAATATCAAGCCAGTACTGAATATCCCTGTCCGTAGCAAATGGATATTCAGGCGACCATCTTGGACCTTTATAATACTTAGCTCGTTTCGGATTTCCATTTTTTTCTGTTAAGACCTCAGCATACGCCTTTTTTACCCGCTCAGGGTCTTTCTGAAACTCTTCCCATACAAAGCGCTGGGATTTTTCATATACTATTATAAATCTTTTTACCGTTTCCGGGTGTTCCTTTATGAACTCCTTTCTGAATCCCTGTCCTGACCCCAGATTAGTTCCTTTTATAGCATAGTTACTGGTACCCGGTATCTCCCTAAGTCCACCTCTTTCATTTGCTATAGCAAAATAATCATCCTGGAACGAACCCGCTATATCTACCTGTCCGCTCCTTAATACTTGCTCTTGCTGAGACCAGGGTACAACTATAAGTTGAACCTGATCTATGGAAAGTCCATTTTGTTTCAGGTATTGCTGTATTACATAGTCCCGCTCAGCGCCCAGTACATTGATGGATATTTTTTTACCGATAAGATCTTTAGCAGTATGGATACTGCTATTCTCTAAAACTACAAGACCTACGCCCGGATTATCTTTATTCGTAACTCCACCAGTCAAAACAGCTTTAATCTGTCCACCGGCTGCAATTATGTTTATCCAGGCTGGCCAAAAAGAACTTCCATAATCTATATTATTCGCCAGAAGAGCCTGAAGGCTCTGTGTACCGCCTGTGCTCTGGACAGAAGAGATTAATTCAAGTTTTACACCTTCTTCTGTGAGGATATCCTTTCCAGTCAGTTTTTCTGCAATTTCCCAGTTATTCACTGTATCAGAGCTATCAAGAATACGAATCGGGACAATTTCTTCTTTTGGCTTCTCTTCCTGTGCATAAAACAAACCTGTACCAACAATTGCCACAGCAATGATTGCAATAGACAGGATTTGTTTATTATTTATCTTCATATCTTTCCTTATAAAACCTGATTTTTTTCTTCACCTATGCGCTGTCACTTTTTCCAATCCTTCAGCTTAACATTTCAATGAAAGACTCAACCCTGTTTTGATTTTGCTCCATCCCTTCTGCTGAAGTAAGTTCGGCTTCAATATTGATTGTCGGGATGCCTGTTTGTTCTTTTATTATATCAGCTATCATCCTGGCTACCGCAGACTGGTAATTGCATCCCCAGGCAAAATAGAAGATAACACCATCAGCTTTTGATTTTATTGCCTGTTCTGCTGTCCACGCCGCTCTTTCCTCAGTAGATAGTTCATATGGGAAGGACAATATCGCTTCTGCAAGATTTTCATAAGGGTCGCCTGTTTCCTTTACATTGGTAGAAGCTTCGCTCCAGAAGTCATCCTTGCCAACAACAACACCGCCCGCACTATCAACACGGGAGGCCTGCGGTCCAACACATGAACCGCATATCCACAATCTGGCAGGGTCATCCTTCAAGCCAGTCCCTTTTACACCGTGTTTGACACGTTCTTTTAGTTCAGTGCGTGTTTCTTCAAGTACTTGAGTTGAGGCTGCAAAATCCCCACATCCGTCAACACCAAGAGATACTAAGCTGCTGTGATCTACGCTATTGGTAGGCGGTACCTTAGCAGACCACCTTATTTTAAAGCAATCCTGCAATATTTTACGGGCTTTGTTCTCACGCTTGATCTCAGCCCTTAAATCCTCATCTGTAACGTTTTTATTTGAAAGTTTGGCGATTTTACCGGTCAAAATTTCTAACTCAGTCTTCAGGTATTCTGTTTTCCATCTGCCTGAATTATGATCGGTCGGGTGGTCTACAAGATAGCTGGGAATATTTCTTTTCCCGTGTCGATGAGATTCCACAAGGTATGCCATATCCGAGCAGCGCAGGCAGAGATACGGAGCAATAAAATCCACATGTACGATATTCTCCTCTACCGCTGCGTGAGCTGATATCTGGCCGCAAGAATCAATTGATACCGCTCTCCTGCCTTCTTCCAGGATCGACATACCCCTCTGGTTGGATTTTCTGGTGTTCAGGCCTTCAACCTGGTTACGAGCAAAACCCGACACAAGTCCGGGCCGCAGCGGTATGCCGCCTGCTGCGTAGTAGGGTTCGACTGTCTGCCCACCCTGCACAAATACTAGGGGAACACCCTTTTTATTTGCACCCATCAATCTATCCTTCAAAGTCAGGGAAAGGTAGTTGCGTTTGATTCCGCTTGATAGATTTACATCACTTGAGATGCCCCTGAAGTAAACACTTTTATCAAATGCGTATGGAAATCTCACAGGCGCTTCCTTTGTCATAAAATCCCATATCTGTGCCGAAGAGATGCGCCGCCCGTCACCAAATACAAGATCATCGGTTTCGATAAACTGAGGTTTTATTTCCTCCGGATATTCAAAAAGTTCTTTTGTTGTCATTATTTAACTCCTTTTTTTTCAGTATATTCTTTATAAAATGAATTGAATTCATATGTATAGATATCAGATGGTTTTATTTGTCCGGGTTTCAGTTTTCCCTCAGACTCAAAAATATCAAGCCAGTACTGAATATCCCGGTCAGTAGCAAATGGATACTCTGGTGACCATACGGGTTTGTAATACCTGGCTAACTTTGGATTCGCACCTTTTTCTGCATATATTTCTTCAACAGCCTTTTTTACTTTTTCCGGGTTTTTCTGATACTCTTCCCACACCAGGCGCAAAGATTTTTCGTATGCATTGATGAAATTTTTTACAGTCTCAGGATATTTTTTTATAAAGTCTTCCCTGAATCCATACCCAAGGATTATATTATTCCCTTTTAGATCGTAACTCCTGCTGCCCGGCAATTGTCTGAGTCCACCCTTTTCACTTGCTATGCTGAAATATAGATCATTAAACGATGCTGCTGCATCTACCTGTTTACTCCTTAAAACCTGATCTTGCTGCGCCCATGGTACTACTACAAGCTGAACCTGATCTATCGAAAGACCGTTTTTGGCAAGATACTGCCTTGTTAAATAGTCATATTCAGCACCCAGTACGTTGACAGATATTTTTTTGCCGATAAGATCTTTAGCTGAATATATACTGCTATTTTCCAGAACTACTAAACCTGATCCCGGTTTATCCTGAGTGACCACAGAGCTGCTCAAAACAGCTTTTATCTTTCCGCCACTGGCGAGAATATTTATCCATGCAGGCCAGGCTGACCCGGCAAAATCAATATTGTTTGCCAGAAGAGCCTGAAGGCTCTGCGTTCCGCCTGTGCTCTGCACAGAAGTTATCAACTCAAGTTTTACACCTTCTTCCTTGAGGATATCCCTGCCATCCAACTTTTGTATGATTTCCCAGTTATTCACGGTATCCGGGCTATCGAGAATTCTGATGGCAACCGTTTCTTCCGTCAGTTTTTCTTTGGATGTTAAAAGCAATCCACCACCCACGATTGCGATAGCAATGAGCACTATTGATAAGATTTTTGTATTGTTGCTCATCTTTTCATACTTCCTTACTTCAACATCTCTATGAATGCTTCAACCCGGTTTTCAGATTGTTGTAATGCTTCCAGGCGACCCAATTCACCAACTTCGATGAATGTTGTTGGAATTCCAGTCCGTTCTTTAATTATATCAGCCATCATCCTGGCAATCGCCGTCTGGTAATTGCAGCCCCACTGGTACATGAACATCAGACCGTCAGCCCTGGATTTTCTTACCTGGTCGGCAGTCCACTCTGCTCGCTTCTCAGTGGGCTGCTCATATGGGAAGGAAAGCATAGCCCTGGCTAAGTTCTCATATGGGTCGCCAGTTTCCTTAACGTCAATATTAACGATACTCCAGTTATCATCACGTCCAACAAGCACTCCGCCTGCTTTTTCTACGTTGTAGGGATTTGGACCGACGCATGAGCCGCATACAAACAATCTTGTCGGATCATCAACAAGTCCTTTGCCTTTGACCGAATGCTTTACCCTTTCCTTAACTTCTTTATATGACTCTTCAAGGACTTGTTTTGTTGCGACAGGTTCACCACGCGGTTCGTTACCATGCATGACTATACCACTATTATCAACACTGTTTGTAGGTGGAACCGGTGCAGACCACCATAACTTTACATAATCTCTTGTAAGTTTGCGTGTTTGATTGTGAAGTTTAATCTCTTTATTAAGGTCTTTATCACTGACAATTTTACCGGATAATGAACTGATTTTTTCAGTTAATGTACGAATCATGGTCGCAACATACTCCACAGACCAATCCCTATTTTCATGTTCAACCGGATGATCCACAAGAAGTCTGGGAATATTGTTTTTGTTGCGATGGGATTCCACAAGATATGCCATGTCAGAGCAGCGCATGCATAAATAAGGTGCAATCAAGTCAACAGGCACAATTCCATCATCAATGGCTGCATGGGCTGCTATCTGGTTGCATGCTTCAATGCTTACTTTTGTCCTTCCGGATTCCAGGATTTCAATTCCTCTTTGATCCGCTGTTCTAAGATTCATTCCATCCTGCATATCTCTTGCCCACTGCATTATGAATCCCGGTCTTAAGGAAATACCACCTGCAGCAAAATAAGGTTCCATAGGCTGTCCACCCTGGATGAGACTGATAGGGACACCATTCTCATGGGCTTTCAATAAGCGATCCCTCATACTAAGGGACAAATATCCCCTTTTAATACCGCTTAAGAATCCAGCATCCACATCATCTGATAGCTTTCCGATATAATTCGAGCTTGCGTCAAAAGCATAGGGAAACTTTTTCGGCGCCTCGATGGTCATGAAATTCCATATCTCAGAGGCTGAAACATTTTCACCATATATGAAATTTATGTCTTCAGTCTCAACAAATGCTTGTTTTATTTGTTCCGGATAACTAAATATATCATTTTTTGCCATTATTTACCTCCTTTTTTCTGCGGTTCTGTATAAAATGGATTGAATTCGTGTGTATAAACATCGGATGGCTTGATTTGGCCGGGTTTAAGTTTTCCCTCGGTTTCGATAATATCGATCCACCATTGAATATCGTTATCATTAGCAAAGGCGTAATCAGGTGAAAATGTCGATTTGTAATACTTAGCTAATTTAGGGTTCCCACCTTTTTCTGTAGCGACCGAAGCGTATGCTTTTCTAACCCGTTCCGAATCTTTCTGGAAATCTTCCCACACCAGACGCTGTGACTTTTCATATGCTATAATAAACTTTTTTACGGTTTCAGGATGTTCCTTTAAGAAATCTTCTCTGAATCCAGACCCCATAGTATTAGTTGTGCCTCTTATATCATATCTTTTGGTACCCGGTAGTTCTCTGACCCCTCCTTTATCCATTGCCATATAATACTCAACCCCACCACCCATTGTCCACGCAGCGACATCAACTTGTCCTGTCCTTAGCATCTGTTCAATCTGTGCATTGGGTACTACGACCAATTGAACCTGATCTACGGAAAGTCCATTTTTTTTAAGATACTCTCTTATCTCATAATCCGCTGAAGCTCCCAGAACATTGACTGCAATTTTTTTCCCTATGAGATCCTTTACAGAGTAGATGCTGCTATTTTCAAGAACTACTAAACCGTTGCCAGGATTATCTTTGGAAGTAGTGGAACTGCTGGTAATAACTGCTTTAATCTTTGCCCCGCCAGCAATAGCGTTTATCCATGCTGGCCAGGCTGACACAGCAAAATCAATATTATTAGCCAAAAGAGCCTGTATCGATAAAGTGCCACCTGTACTGGCACTGGTTATTATCTGTTCAAGCTTTACGCCTTCCTCTTCCATAATATCTTTTCCGGTCAATTTCTCTGCAATTTCCCAATTCGCTGGGATTGTAGAATCGAGTAATCTTATGGTAACGATATCTTCCTTTGGTTTGTCTCCATCCGTGAAAAACAATCCAATTCCAATAATCGCTACAGCAATGACGCCTATTGATAAAAATTTTATATTATTGCTCATTTAATAATTGCCTCTGTTTTTATCCAAGAATCGCCCTGTCAAGGTCTCCCTTCCAGGAGGTTGTTTTCTTTTCAAACCAGACTAAGAGATAATTTATCACAAGCCCTATGATTGCCAGTGTAAGGATTCCTGCATACATTTCAGGTATCATAAAATTGAACTGTGCATTCTGGATAAAGAAACCAAGTCCGGTTTTTGCTCCTATCATTTCTGCAGCGATGACTACAAGAATAGCTATTTTCGCACCCAGCCTCGCTCCGGAAACTATGGATGGCATGCTTGCAGGAAGTATGACCTTTTTGAATAGTTCCCCATCCGAAACTCCCATCGATTTAGCTGCTTTTATAAAGATCGGATCAACATTCTTGACACCGCTAATGGTGTTTATCAGGATCTGCCAGACAGCTCCATAAAATATGATTACTATTTTAGATGTCTCACCAAGCCCAAAGAACAAGAGTACCACCGGAAGCAGGGCAAAAATAGAAATATTTCTCAGGCTTTGCATGAAAAGATCAGCATAACTCTCAAACTTGCTATACCACCCCATCAAGAAACCCAGCGGAACTCCTACCAATACAGCCAGCCCAAACCCTATAATGGACCTCTGGAGACTTGCTCCTATATGTACCAACAGTTTACCCGAGATCAAGAGATCGATCATAGTTTTAATCGTCTCAGAAAATGTGGGCAGGAAAATTGGATCGACAGCGCCTATCCTGGGCAAAATCTCCCATAATGCAAAAAATGCAAACACGACCCAGAGACCTCGTAAAGATTTGTTGATTTCTTTTAAAGAACCAAATTTATCTACTATACCACCGATCTCAACAGATCGGGATTTTAATTCATCTTTCGAACTAAGTATTTCTCCAGACATTACTTTTCACTCCTTTTTATAATCAAAATTCCAATCTCATTTTGCATAAACCGATGCAAGCTCCCAATCCTTCTGTGCTTTGAGAACTTCTCCTTTGAGGACATCCCACACTTTATGACGATTATTGGCAAATTCAGGACTTGATCTTATATTTATGTCCCTGGGTCTTGGAAGATCGATGTCTATCATCTGTTTAACAATTCCCGGTCTTGCAGTGAAGACCGCAACCCTGTCTGCTAGGAATATTGCTTCGTCAATACTATGAGTCACAAATATGACAGTTGTACCCGTTCCTTCCCAGATTCTCAAAAGCTCATTCTGGAGAATTTCCCTGGTCTGGGCATCAAGAGCCGCAAAGGGTTCATCCATTAAAAGCACCTCTGGATTTGTGGCGAGAGCTCTTGCAATTGCAACGCGTTGTTGCATACCCCCGGAAAGTTGATAGGGAAACCTGTCCCAGAAGTCTGAAAGCCCAAATGTGGAAAGCAGCTTTTTTGCGATTTTTGTTCTCTCTTCCTGGGGCACACCCTGCATCTCAAGTCCAAATTCAATATTCGAAAGAGCATTTCTCCAGGGGAACAATGCATACTGCTGGAACACATAACCTGTTTTGAGAGTTGGTCTATCGATCGGTTTTCCATCCAGATAGATCGTTCCACTAGTGGCGTTTGTCAATCCTCCTATAATATCAAGAAACACCGATTTTCCGCATCCACTTGGTCCAACCACAGTGAGGAACTCTCCTTTTATGATACTAAGGTCAACGCCTGCCAGAACCTCAACTTCATTAGATACTATTCCATTGTTTTTTATGTGCTGACCGTCCTTGAGCTTGAATTTTTTCTTTACCTGGTCTACTTTTATTTTTTCTGACATACTTAGCCCCTTTATAGTCACCTTGCACCTGCTTCCCATTGGAGTCTGCCGCCGAATTCAGTCATAAGTTCAGTTTAGCATTTCAATAAATGCCTCGACCCTGTTGTGAGATTGCTCAAGCGCTTCCATGCGACCAAGCTCTCCCACCTCGACGTAGGTGGTCGGGAGTCCAGTTCTATCCTTTATTATGTCCGAGATCATCCTTGCCACAGCTGTCTGGAAATTGCATCCCCAGTTGAACATGAAGATCACGCCATCGGCTCCTGACTTTTTTACCTGCTCGGCTGTCCATTCCGCTCTTCTCTCAGTAGATAGCTCATATGGGAAAGACAATATCGCTTCTGCCAGGTTTTCGTAAGGATCTCCGGTTTCTTTTACAACTGTTGAAGCTTCGCTCCAGAAATCATCCTTGCCGACAACAACAGCGCCTGCTTTATCAACCAGGACAGGGTTCGGACCAACACATGAACCGCAAATGTAGAGCCTGGAAGGGTCGTCCTTCAAACCTGCGCCCTTGACGCCATGTTTGACACGCTCCTTTAGCTCTTTTCGTGTCTCTTCCAGAACTCTGGTCGAAGCTGAATAATCACCGCAGCCATCAACACCAAAAGGTACGATACTACTGTGATCAACGCTATTGGTTGGCGGCACTTTAGCATTCCACCATATTTCATAGCAATCGCGAACAAGTTTGCGGGCTTTATTTTCACGCTTAATCTCTGCTCTTAGTGTTTCATCTGTGACCTCTTTATTCGAAAGCTCGCTGATCTTGCCTGTTAGGGTTTCAAGCTCTTTCTTGAGATACTCTTTTTTCCATTCGCCTGAATTGTGATCGATCGGATGGTCCACAAGATAGGTCGGAACATTCCTCTTTCCATGACGATGTGATTCTACAAGGTATGCCATATCAGAGCAGCGAAGGCACAGGTATGGCGCAACAAAATCTACAGGAACAATATTATCCTGTACTGCAGAATGAGCTGCTATCTGGTTGCATGCTTCGATAGTAACGGCTTTCCTTCCTTCCTCTAAGATCGACATTCCCCTGAGGTCTGATTCTCGCAAATTCAGCCCCTCTTTCATTGTTCGAGCCCAATTCATCACGAATCCGGGTCTAAGTGGAATGCCGCCAGCCGCATAGTAGGGTTCAACTGTCTGCCCTCCCTGTACAAGGACTACGGGAACTCCATTTTTGTGCGCATCAAGCATACGATCACGTAGAGTAAGTGACAGATAACTGCGCTTGATCCCACTCAGGAAGTTTACATCACTTGATATGCGCCCGGCAAAGTGGACGCTTCTATCAAATGCATATGGAAATCTAACAGGTGCCTCTTTAGTCATGAATTTCCAGATATCGGCTGCAGATACCTGTCGTCCGTTACTGAATTCCAGACCGTCGGTCTCGGAAAAGACTGGCTCAAGTTCTTCCGGATACCTGAATAGATCACCTGACCCACTCATGCTTCTATCTCCAGGAGATTCTTATTTTTTACTAATTCCACGAAAGCCTCAGCTCTTGTTCGAATAGCTTCGACATCAGAGCTTGCATATTCCGTATGTATCTCAAGCAGCGGTATTCCCTCTTTTTTGAGAACGTCCTTTGTTTCG
>JAYTKX010000168.1:0-20650 GCA_043729865.1 Methanobacteriota archaeon | reverse complement strand
ACATAGTACTTCCCAAGAGCATAATCAATGACGGGTTGAAGAAAGTCGAGTGAGCGATAAGATAAATCGTGTACGCAGCATTTATTTAACCCTGGATTGTAAAAGAAAGCAGAATTTACCATGAATATAAGACGGCTCAAGGACAAAATATCAAGCAGGCTGATGCTTGCCGCAACAGTGTTTGCCTGCTTGCTGTTCTTTTTTATGCTTATTGGTCTTTACATCAGGGCAAGCCCTATATTATCAGCAGTTCCTATCTCTGACCTCCTGTTCTCCATAGAATGGAGTCCCACAGCAGGAAAATTCGGGTTCCTTCCATTTATCATGGGAACATTATGGGTGACTGGACTTGCCACAATAATTGCAGTGCCAATCAGCCTGCTGAGTTCAATCTATTTATCGGAATATGCGGGTGATCGCCTTCGGAATGCTGTTAAGCCGCTGATAGACCTGCTTGCAGGCATTCCATCCGTAGTTTACGGTCTGTGGGGTGTGCTTGCAGTAGTGCCTTTCATTAAGAATACTCTGGCTCCTGCCCTTGGCGCAGAAACCATAGGGGGATATGGTATCCTCGCAGGAGGGATCGTTCTTTCCATTATGGTTTTCCCAATTATCATCTCGGTTACAGGTGAGGTCTTAAGGAGCGTTTCACAGGAACTGAGAGAAGTTTCCCTTTCTCTTGGGGCTACAAAATGGCAGACCATCAAACATGTGGTCTTAAGAAAAGCCAGACCCGGGATATTCGCAGCTATAGTTCTTGGTTTTTCAAGGGCATTTGGAGAGACCATGGCAGTGTTGATGGTCGTAGGAAATGTGCCAAAAATACCATCCTCAGTTTTCGACCCGGCATATCCCCTGCCAGCCCTCATTGCAAACACTTTTGGTGAGATGATGTCTATCCCCTTATATGATTCAGCTATACTGCTTGCAGCCCTGATGCTCCTTATCGTTGTACTGATATTCAATATTATTGCAAGGATGGTACTTATTAAAATAGAGAGGGGTGCCATTTAGATGGAGCTTCGAAGGGTTGAAGAGTCGATTTTTAAAGTATTGATGATATTCTCGCTTGTAATCGTAGTGGGAAGCCTCCTTGCAGTAATTGGAATAATACTCTGGAAAGGTTTGCCTGTCCTGAATATCGATATGCTCACAAAGACTGCCCAGGGCGGTTACTATCTTGGAAAGGGAGGAGGCATCCTGAATGCCATCATAGGTTCAGTGTATCTGGCAGCCGGCGGAACTGTGCTGGCATTTTTACTGAGCATAGGCATTGCGTTCTATCTCCAGAAAGAATATTCCGGAGGTACGCGGCTTTCAAACATGACGCGCCTCTCGCTTGATATTCTCTGGGGCACTCCATCAATTGTATATGGGGCTTTCGGGTTCACGGTATTGATGTATTTTCATATGAGAGCATCTCTGATCGCAGGAATAATCCTACTTGCATTGCTGGAACTCCCCATAATGACGCGGGCAATGGAAGAGGTCATAAAAACCGTTCCCCAGGAACTTAAGGAAGTATCCTACTCACTTGGCGCAACAAGGCTTGAGACCACACTGAGAGTTGTTTCAAAACAGGCTCTGCCCGGCATTATGACCGGTGTTTTGATAGCTTTCGGAAGAGGTATAGGGGATGCTGCTTCCATAATGTTCACAGCAGGATATACAGACCGGATACCCACTTCTCTTTTCGATGCCACGGCTTCTCTTCCTCTTGCTATCTTTTTCCAGCTCGGGTCACCACTCCCGCAGGTTCAGCAGAAAGCATACGCATCTGCGGTAATACTCCTGCTGATAATTTTAGCCATCAGCATAACTACAAGACTTCTTTCAAAAAAATATACTAAATATATCATCAAATAGGTGTATGAAATGTCAGAAACCCATATTAAAATTGATAATGTGAATGCATATTACAGCGGGCATCCTGCATTAAAGAACATATCGGTTCAAATCCCAAAAAAACAGATCACTGCCATTATTGGCCCCTCTGGCTGCGGCAAATCCACATTGCTCAAATGCATGAACAGGCTTATTGACCTCACAGATGGAGTTACCTATTCGGGAAAGATCCTGATAGATAACGAAGATATCTTTGACAGGAAAACAGATATCGTGAACATCAGGAAGAAAATGGGACTGCTTGCCCAGAAACCCACTCCGCTTCCCATGTCGATCTATGAGAATATCGCATACGGGCCAAAGATCCACGGATTAAGGAAAAAGCCAGATCTCGATGCTATAGTCGAGAAATATCTGAAACTTGTGGGTCTGTGGGAGGAAGTCAAAAATAGATTGAACTCTCCAGCTTCGCAATTATCCTTAGGACAGCAGCAGAGGCTCTGCCTTGCCAGAGGGCTGGCAGTTGAACCTGAGATAATCCTGTGCGATGAGCCCACATCCGCTCTTGACCCGGTCTCATCTCAGCATATCGAGGGGCAGCTTCTGAAACTCAAGAACGACTACACCATCGTGATAGTCACCCACAATATCCACCAGGCTATGAGACTGGCTGACTATGTAATTCATCTATATCTTGGGGAAATGGTCGAGCACGGTCCGGCTGATGAAGTGTTCGAGAATCCAAAGGATGAGAGGACTCGTGCTTATATCAACGGGACTTTCCTTGAGGATGTGAAGATAGACAAAGTGATCGACACGAAAGGGAACCAGTGCCCCTATAATTTTGTCTATGCAAAGCAGGCGCTTCATGACCTGGAGAAGGGGAAGACCCTGAAGATAATCGTGGACGATCCCACTGCTGTGACCGAAGTGCCCAGGGGCATGGAGGCTGACGGACATGAGGTTTTGAGCGTGAAGCAGAAGAATGATACTGATTGGGAGATAGTAATAAAGAAGAAGGGATGATCGTTCTTAAGATCCTCTACGGGGACTGGCTCTCTTCTTTCCCATCGACCTTCTGCGCGGCAACAAATGCTTTTCTTGCATCGTCATGGCGCTTTTCAATGAGACAAATTTCACCGCACTCACGAAGCATCTCTTTTGTAGGGGTCTTGCCGGCTAATTCATATGCTTCCAGACCCGGGGTTATCTGCCCATCGCACAGGCACTCATCGCCGCACTGGATGAGTTCTTCCTCAGTTGGTTCCCTGCCAGCCAGTTTGTAGGCTTCGATTCCATGCGAAAGCTCCCCGTTGCAAAGACACATCTTCCCGCATGCCACGAGTTCCTCTACCGGCGGGTTTTCTCCGGCAAGTTTGTATGCTTCCATGCCCGAATTAAGATTACCATTCATTAGGAACTCCCTGCCAATACTTACGAGTTTATCAGCCGGAAGAGGTGCTCCGATGAGCTTTGCCGCATCAACGGCAGAGTATATCCGTCCCTGTTCAAGATATTTATTAACATATCCGGTTATGATTTCCGGTGTAAGTTCTATTCCTGATGCTTTTGAGCCTTTTAACGCCCTGGATACCCATCCGTTCTCCAGATATTTATGGATATAGTTATTGAGTTCTTCTTTTGAGAGCGGCATGCCGGCAACTTTAGATATATCTATGGCTTCCGGCATCTTCCCTTCTTCAAGGCATTTTTTGATGTATGCAATGACTTTTTCGTCTGTCATTTCCCTCATACGATGCGGCTATACCTGCATTTACATTATTTCAATCAAATGATCAGGTATATAGTTTTTGGTGAGAGTATGATCTAAGCTATCTTCCTGATTATCTCATCCACCATCTCGCTTGACTTCGCATGCCCCCCCATATCGTAGGTAACTTTCTTTCCCTCTGAGATCACTTTCTCAGTTGCCTCAAAAATAGCTTTTGAGTTCTTATGCTCGCCCAGGTAATCCAGAAGCCACGCCCCTGCAAGCACTGTAGCCACAGGGTTAACCTTATTCAGCCCCGCATATTTTGGCGCAGAGCCGTGGGCTGGCTCGAACATGGCATAGTTATCTCCGATATTTGCCGAGTAAATAAGACCGATGCTGCCAACAAGGGCTGAGCACTCCTCGCTCAGGATATCCATGAAAAGGTTGGTCGAAAGGAGAACTTTCTGGTTAAATCTCTGCGGGTTCTTAATGAGCTGCTGCGCGATATTATCGATATGGTATTCCTCAAGCTCTATTCCGGGATAATCCTTCCTGACTTTTTCCGTCTCCTCAAGGAATGCACCGCACGTCATCTTCAGGATGTTGCTCTTATGTATCGCCACCACAGATTTCCATCCCCGCCGCACAGCTTCATCAAATGCATACCGCGCCACGTTCCTGCATGCGGGTCGCGTGATCTTTCGGATAGCAATGAAAACGTCGTCTGTCAACTGCACTTCCTTCCCGAAATACAATCCCTCTGTGCCCTCCCTCACGCACACGAAATCCACGTCTCCCAGGGGTTTCTGGGTGTTCGGGAATGATCTTATCGGTCTTACGTTGGCGTAAAGGTCGAACTTCTGGCGGATGGATACTGCCACGCTCCTCGGGGAGCCTGCGCCGCCCGGGGTTGTGGTCGGACCTTTAAAACCCGCGTCCGTATTCGATAATACATCCCAGGTCTCAGGAGGTATCAGCGAATCCCCGCCGTTCTTTTCCCACCACTGGGCTCCTGCCTCGCACATGATAAATTCAATTTTCGTACCTGCGGCTTCAACTACCCTGAGCATGCTGTTCACAAGTTCAGGACCTACACCGTCGCCTTTTATGACTGCTGCTTTCTTACTCATGATTATCTTCTCTTATGCCCCTTCTTCAACTCGAACCAGTATTAAGTTTATCCAGATACATCTTTAAAGTGATCAGCGAAAGCGAGGTTGATATTATATCGCCCCAGTTCCCATTTTCCTGCCTTCCCATAAGCCATCGGATCGAAGGAGCAATGTCCTTTTCATTCGAGAGTATCAATGCCTGGATCGCAAGGTTGCTTGTTGCCGTATAAGTCCAGCCTCCCGACTCCCGTTTTGAGATTATCCAGCCTGCGCGGTCTTTCATAAAATCTATGTATTTATCCTTATTCTGTTTAATTAGGGCAGTAATAATAAGCGATGTCGTTCCGATATGTTCCCATTTTTTCCCGTAATTATTGACCAGCCATTCGCACCCCTCCTCGTTTTTTATTCCCGCATCTGCCAGCGCGATTAGGGCATAGGATGTCTCGATCTCGCTGATGCTCCAGTTACCATCCTTTTGCTGTTCAACTATCCAGTTAAGCTGTTCTTCCGCTATTATTCCGCAGCTCGAAAGCGCAATGCATGCTCTTGCAGTATCAAGAAGAGGCTTATCTGTTTCCCAGAATGCGCCTTTTTTCCGCGTTAGCAATATTCCCATAAGATGGATCGTTTTCTCGTTCCATAATGATAATGCCTGGATAGAACGGGAGAGGTCTTTTATTTCTGAGATGTCCTGGTCCTTTAACCACACGATCCCGGAATTTGCGGATACGTAAAGGTCTTTTTCATCCATATTGCTCTTTATTGGGCATCAGAAACGCCTGCGCCGATATTTTTTAAGTCCTCAAAGAATCCCGGATACGAGATATCCACTGATTCAACTGTATCGATGGTAGTTCCTCCTGCAACCATTCCTGCAACAGCAAGCGACATAACTATCCTGTGGTCATCCCAGCCGTGCACCTGCGCACCTTTTATCCTCCCGCCTTTTATGATCAGCCTGTCCTTTTCCTCTGTTATGTCCACACCCATTTTTTTCAGTTCCACTGTCATTGCATGGAGCCTGTCTGTCTCCTTGAATCTCACATGCTCTGCGTTCTCAATTACCATCGTGCCTTTCGCTGCGGCGCCCAGCACCGCAAGCGTTGGAACAAGGTCAGGAGTCTTCCCTACATCCACTGTGATGCCCGTGAGTTCGCTCCTGCTCACTTTTACCTCTCCTTTTTTCTCATCCCATTTTATCTGCGCTCCCATTTTTCCCAGGATATCGATAAGCGCGGAGTCACCCTGCTCAGTGGGGTACATGTTCTTTATTGTAACGTCGCCGCATAGCGCGCCTGCTGCCATCATATATGAAGCGGATGAAAAATCACCAGGTACATTATATGATCTCATATCATATTCCTGTTCAGGCGGAATTGTAAAGGAATTTGGTCCATCTGCGATAATTCTTGCTCCTGCGTCTTTGAGCATGTCTATAGTTATGTTAACATAAGGTCTGGATTTCATCTCCCCTTTTATCATCACTTTTGTCTCATTCTTAGCAAAAGGACAGGCAATGAGCAGCGCAGAAATGAATTGTGAACTTATCGAACCGTCGATGTATACGCGTCCTCCTCTCATCTTCCCTCGTACAACTATTGGCGCCATGCCGTTGTTGCGTGTGGAGAAAGTCTCAGCGCCAAGGTCGTTGAGCGCGTTAAGTAAAGGTGTATTGGGACGGCTGCGAATGCTTGCGTCGCCGGTGAGAACTGTTGCCCCTTCTGCAAGTGAAGCAACTGCTGTCATTATACGAAGCGTGGTGCCTGAATTGGCGACATCGAGCACATTATCCGGGGTCTTGAGTTTCCCGTCAAACCCTTTGATAACAAGTGAGTCTTTCTTATGCTCAATGGTTGCCCCGAAAGCCTCGGAGGCTCTTATCGTGGCTTTTGTATCTGCTGAAATAAGAGGATGGTTGACAGTTGCTTTTTTTGAGAGCGCAGCTATCGCTATAGCCCTGTGGGTGTAGCTTTTCGATGGCGGGGCATTGACCGTGCCTTTTACATCTGAACTCTGGATTGCAAGCTTCATGCGATAATGCTTAATGACGATGCAACTATTTATTGATACTGTTGTTTCATTTCAAAAATTAAATCATTAAAGTTGATATACTACCTGGTAAATATACAATCGGAGATTTCATATGAAAAACACCAAGATAATCCTGGATGAAAACGATATCCCGAAAAAATGGTACAACATCCTGCCCGATATGCCAACGCCGGTCTCCCCGCCTCTTCACCCTGCAACCAGAGAACCCATAGGTCCAAAAGACCTCTCACCTCTTTTTCCGATGGAGTTGATAAAACAGGAGGTCAGCCAGGAGAGGTTCATAAACATACCTGATGAGGTCAGGGATATCTACGCGATGTGGCACCCGTCTCCTCTTTACAGGGCGCACCGTCTTGAAAAAGTGCTTAAAACGCCTGCGAAAATATATTATAAATACGAAGGCGTAAGCCCTGCAGGCAGCCATAAACCCACATGGTAAAGATAAGCTTCCAGCAAAAGCCTTACCGGAAATCATTGATGCAGTTGTGGGGAGCTGACGTTATTCCTTCCCCCAGCAACCTCACTGATTCTGGAAAAAAGATACTTGCAAAAGACCCTCGATACATGCAGGGGGTCTGCGGTATCACGGCGACTCTCCTATCGTGAGCCAGCTTTATGAAGATAAACTTATATCCGCGGTGGCTTATGACCAGACAGAAGTCTTTAAAGCAGGTGTGACCTTTGCACGAAGTGAAGGCATTGTCCCAGCGCCTGAGTCTTCACATGCCATAAAATGCGCTATAGATAAAGCGCTTGAATGCAGGAAGAATGGCGAGCAAAAGACCATACTCTTTAACCTCAGCGGACACGGGCACTTTGACATGAGCGCATACGATAGTTATTTCAGTGGTGAAATGAAGGATATAGCGTGAAATGGATCGAAAAACTCTTCGGGAAAAAAGAGCAGGAATCGCTTGAAATCAGGTTTGAGGAACTTGCCGGGTGGCTTGGATCAGGCGAAAAAAGATTTTCAGCGGGCGGACATGCAGCCTCAATATTTTCTGATATTGAGGTGGCGCTTGACAGGATAAGAAAAAGAGCGTCAGAACTTGCAAATGCAGAGCCTGAGGGAAGATTTCATCTGAAGATGGTGAAAATCGCTACAAGCAACAGGGATAACATGGTAAAACAGGTCAGCCTGCTCATAGATAATATCAATATCCCGAAAAAAACGGATGTAAAGAGCGTTCTTGAGTTCCATGAAAACGGTATGCAGACACTTAATATGTGTCTTGAGAATATGATGAAGAGCTATCATTACACAAAAATGGTGTTTTTTGAAGAGTCAAAAAAGGTCATTGCAGAGGTAAACGAGCTTGGACGACTCCTCAACCGGCTTGGTGAACCCATGAATGATAATAAAATGGCGCTTGAAGCTTTTGAGAATGCGCAAAGCGTTATTCAGATAATAAAAGATTTGAATTCTCAAATCGATGCAGAGAAAAAAACCATAAAAGAGATCGATGAAAAGATAGATACTTTACAGAAGAAGATCGAACTGAATCAGAAATCTCTTGAGCAGCTTGCGGACAGCGAACAATGGAAGTATTATGTGAACTGCAAGAATGACCTTGCTGACCTTGATAATAAGGCTAAAAAAGCATTGTCTGATATAGATATTCTTTTTGTGCCTTTGAAGAAGCCTCTGCTAAGGCTCAAACAATTGAACGAAGATGGGAAGTTTGAAATGGCTCCCGGGATTAAGAAAGAACTTAATTTGTGTTTATCAGACCCCATATCTGTCAGTCCCGGGTTCTTTGTTGAACTCCGGGACCTCCTCAAGAACGATAGTGTAGCTTTTAATCCGGAAAAACGAGATGCGATACTGGAAAATATAATGTTTGCCGGGGCAAACATCGGGGTATTTCAAAAAGAATATCAAACCAATTTATCGAATTTAAATGCCAAGAAAGAAGAGATATCAGGAATGAACATAGTCCAGGAAGCAGCAAGTCTGAGCAGCAGGATATCATCGCTGCATGATGATGCCGTTTCAGCTGAAAAAAAACTTGAAGCTTCAAAAAGGCATCTGTTATCTCTGGAAGGAGGCGTCGCTTTGAAAAAACAGGAACTGCAAGAGATCGTATCCGCCATTGATAACAGGAAGAAAGTACTGTTTTGATCACAGATTTTCTGCCGAGTACTCAACCGCATTCCTGAATATCGCAACGCCTGCCCCTTCTTCAGGAAGTTCCTCACGCGTCCATGTCGGGTGGTTCGTCCTGTGCATAAAGGCTTCCGGGTGAGGCATCATTCCGAATACCCTGCCTGTCTCATCGCATATTGCGGCTATGTTATCAATAGAGCCGTTGGGATTATGTGGATATCCCGCGGGATTTCCATCCTTACCAACGTACCGGAATACGATATGATGGTTTTTTTTAAGCTTTTCGAGCACGTGCGGATCTTTGACCACGAACTTCCCTTCGCCGTGGCGCACCGGAAGGTAGATGCTTTCGATCCCTCTGGTAAAAACGCATTTTGAGCCCGGACTGCTTTTCATGTGAACCCACCTGTTCTCGAACCTTCCAGAGTCATTGAAAGTGAGAGTGACATCCTGCCTGGAATAATCGCCACCAAAAGCTGGCAGCAATCCCATCTTTACCATTGCCTGGAAGCCGTTGCAGATGCCTATTATCAATTTCCTATCCTCTATGAACTCCTGTACCTGTTCCCCAAGATTATACCTTATCATGTTGGCAAGCACTTTGCCTGAAGCTATGTCGTCCCCGAAGGAAAAACCGCCCGGAAGTGCAAAGATATGGTAATCTGAAAGCTTAACGCTGCCATCCAGAAGGTCGGTGAGATGTATCCTTTCTGCCCGGGCGCCTGCAAGATCGAAAGCGTGCTTTGTCTCAATGTCACAATTTATGCCGTATCCGGTTAGGACTAGAACTTTTGGGGTCATTTGGTTAATATCCTGGATTTTTCGATTTAGTCTATCATGAGGTCAGTTGTTTTGAATATAGGTTAATAAACCATCAATTCATCTCAAACTTCTCGAACCTCTCCTTCTTCGCCCTGCAAATAGGGCAAAGATCAGGCGGCTCATCCCTCGCGCATAGATATCCACATACCTTACACCTGTAAACTTGCGCCATTTCTTTTCCTCCTGCTCCTTTCTGTTCCATTATAGCCGGATAACCTTTCTCATAATACTCCTGCGGACGCCGCTCAGGTACCGGGTCATGCGACTTTTTACTGCTTATCCAGTCATCATCAACATAAAGCGTGCACAGGCAGCATCCAAATTCCACAAGGTCAGTGTCCCTGTAGTTGCAGGGGCAGATGATATCCATGTCGTCAGCCAGCGCTCCGCTTGCCATCCTGCACGGGCATGAGGGATAGCCGTACCTGTGCTCGTTATCCCACAGCCCTTGAAGGATGTCGTCAAGATATTTCTGAACGGGATTGAATTGGTAGCCCTCCTCGTCTGCGATCTTCTTCATCCCGGTGAACATATTGTCGACTGTTCTCACAACCCAAGTGCCTCCCTCAGCTTATCCTCATAGAACCCCACTATCACTTTTTTCCCCACAACTATCGTAGGGAACCTGAACCCTCCACTGACTTTCATCATCTCAGAGCGGACATTCTCTCTTTCCTCACCTTCCAGCGTATCCACATCCACATAATCGTATTCAATTCTGTGTTCTTTTAAAAACCGCTTTGTAGCAGCACAGTGAAAGCATGTGCTCAAAGTATAGAGCACAGGTCTTCTTTTCTTCGTCATGGTCCGTGCATCTCCTTGTGTTCCTCTGTGACAGCGTGGTGCTCTTCAGGCAGCTCTATTTCACATATTTCAGGCGCGCCCTTTTCCTTATAGTGTAAATTCCATTTCTTGCAGACCCAGCCCTGGAGCGTCCTGATATCCTCCTCGCTCATATGGCGGAATCTGCCCTGCATCATGAGGTATTCCTTGACCGATTTCATCTTCCCTGGTTTATGCGTGATCTTCTTTACCCCGTTCTCAACCTCGTACAGCGTCCACATACCGCTCTCCACAGCAAGTTTAGTAACCGCTATGGTCTTAGCAGGGTCTATCTTCCAGCCAGGAACGCACGGAGTGAACATATGAAGGAAGCGGAATCCTTTGATGTTTTTTGCTTTCTCCACCTTCTTTATGAAATCAAGAGGATGCCCGATGGACAGCGTGGCATAATAGGGAATATCGTGAGCCGCCACTATCTCGCCCAGATTCTTTTTAAAGCGCCTGTTCCCCTGGATTTTCGAACCCACAGGCGTAGTCGTCGTCCATGCCCCGAATGGCGTCCCGCCGCTTCGCTGGATGCCAGTGTTCATGTATGCTTCATTGTCAACGCATATGTAAAGTATATCGTCGTTGCGTTCTGCAGCGCCCGACATGCTCTGAAGACCGATATCGTACGTTCCGCCGTCGCCTGCGAACCCCACGGATATCACTTTTTTTCCCTTCTTCTCAAAAGCCGCCTGCATACCGGTCAAACATGCTCCCGTGTTCCCGAATGCCGTGTGGAAGAACGGCACCTTCCATGCCCCATAGGGATAAGTGCTGCCAAACACCACAGCGCAGCTTGCAGGAATATACACCGATGTATCTTTTCCCAGGATCCTTATCGCGTTCCTTATGGACAATGCCACGCCGCAACCAGGACATGCCGTATGTCCAGCCGTGAACAGGTTATCATCAGGTAAATCCTTGATCCTCATACTGTTTCACCCCTTGTATTATGCCAGTTTACAGTTTTCACTTTTTCACCTTTTGCTGCACTTAAGGTCAATTCGAACATCTTTATTATCTGCATCTCAGTAACGTCCCTTCCGCCCAGACCCGCAAGATGATTTATTATCGGGATACTGAGACCATACAGCGCCGAGCGCACTTCATTGAACGCCTGCCCTCCCCCTATAAAGGAGAGAGAGCGGTCTACAACGCCCACCGCAGCGGTATCTTTCAAAATATTTTTTAATTCCTCTGAAGGGAACGGCCTGAAGAAGCGAAGTTTGATAAGTCCGACTTTTCTTCCTTCCTGACGCAATTCATCTACGATCTGCCTCGAAGTGCTCGTTACCGTACCCATAGTGATAAGCGAAACTTCAGCATCGTCCATCTTATACGTATCAATAAGCCCGCCGTAATCCCTGCCAAAGACCTTCGCGAACTCGTCATTTACTTCCTGTATCACATTTTTCGCGGATTCCATGGCGCCTGCTGTCTGCCTTCTCAGTTCCATGATATATTCTGCAGGCATGAACGTGCCTATCATGGCAGGTCTTGCCGGGTCAAGTATGACATCCGGTTCATACGGCGGCAGAAAGGAGTCAACATCCTGTTGTTCGGGTATCTCAACAGGTTCGACCGTATGCGTGAGCACGAAACCGTCAATGCACGGCATTACTGGAAGGAGGACTCGCTTGTCCTCTGCAATCCTGTACGCCTGTATCACCATATCAAGAGCTTCCTGGTTATCCTCCACATATACCTGAAGCCATCCTGAGTCGCGCACTCCCATTGAATCATTGTATTCGCACCATATCCCCGGAGGACCGCCCAGCGTTCTGTTCGCATTCACCATCACGACCGGAAGGCGAAGCGGCGCTGTTGCATATACCATCTCGTGCATGAATGCCAGCCCCTGCGACGAGGTAGCAGTGAAAACCCTTGCCCCTGCGGCTTCTGCCGCTGCTGCGGCGCTCATTACGCTGTGTTCGGATTCCATCGTGAGGAACTTTGCGTCCATCTCCCCGTCGTTCACAAAATCTGCGATGTGTTCGATGATAAGCGTCTGCGGGGTGATGGGGAAGGCAGGCACCACTTCGACGCGGGAAAGTTTGGCGCCTATCGCCACCGCATGGTCCCCGGTTATCACTTTCTTCATGTTTTCCCCCTCACCATTTTAATGGCATCAACCGGACATTCGTTGGCGCAGATGCCGCAGCCCTTGCAGTAATCGTAATTAGTCATAAGGTCGCCCCTGTCAGATATACGCACTATCGTTCCTTCGGGGCAGTAGAACCAGCACAGAAGGCACATGGTGCATTTTTCCTTATCGCGCACAGGGCGGAATGTCGCCCAGCCAAACACCTTGTTCTCCACAAAACTTCCCGGACCTATCAGCCCTGCTTCAGTCCTTCCTTCGACAAGCACGCCGCCAACAGGGAGTTCCTGGAATGATGGAAGCCATTGCTTCTTTGCTTCAAGCTTTTTCACTCCTCTGCTCTTTCCGATGACAGTTCTCTCGTATGCTGTCCTCGCGGCAAGAGCATTCCTTTCGCCAATATTTGCGCCCAGCTTTTCACCGAACCTTCGCTTGACCGCTTCTTCAAGGGATTCGATCTTTACGATCCCGGTTGCTTTTACCAGCGCCCCAAGGATAGCAGTGTTCGTGATCGGGGCTTTCAATATCTCAAGCGCCACTGATGTTGCATCTACAGCTCCAGTCGTTATTTCTTTTCCCAGGTCGATGTCTTCAGGTTTCTCCCTTGAGTTTATGACAACAGAACCCTGCGGCTTAAGACCTGCCACAACATCGATGGTATCCAGAAGTGAATCGTCCAGCACAACAACGCAGTCCGGGGTATAGACCTGTGTCTTGCTGTATATCTTTTTTGAGTCTATCCTCGCAAAAGCAAGAACAGGCGCGCCGCGCCTTTCAGCTCCAAAAAAAGGGAACGCTACGGCATAGTTCCCCTCGATAACAGCAGCCTCTGCAATGGCTTGGGCTGCCATGACCGCTCCCTGCCCTCCCCTTCCGTGAAACCGCAGCTCGAACATGGTATGCCCTATTCACATGCTCCGGGCAATAATATATTACCGCATTCACGGCAAACAAATCTTGGAAGACCTTTCTTCAGGATCTTAACAGGCGCCGGGTATCCTCCTTCCCATATCGGAAGGTCGATCCGTTTTGCATGTTCCATGCACAGTCCCATGCCGCACATTATACATACAGCAACGGCTTCTTCATCAGTTCCGTTTTCCGCGCATTCATAACATTTCAACATGGCGATCACCAGTTCTCTTTTAGAGCTTCATGACAGGGTGGACACATTATTCTTCTCAAGTTCTCAATATCTTTTTCAAGCCTTACCGGATAATCTCCCTTCCATACCGGCGTCTCTTCCCTGATAGCATGCTTCATGCACACGCCCATCCCGCAAACGATACATACCGCCACAGCATCTGTATATTTTCCCATTTTCGCGCAAATATAGCATTTCAAATCATTCACTCTCCATCTGATCTTCGCCGAGCATCATACCTTCACTTATCAGAAGGTCGCTCCTGACCTTATGGGTCTGTTCGATATTTTCACCGAGAACCTTACGGATCTCTTTAACCAGTTCGTTGAGTGTGTTCCTCTGGCAGGTCTCACCTCTTGTAATTCCACTCACTATCGCTACCACAGTCCCCTCAGTTTCAGGGACTTTGGGCTTAACGAATTTGGTCTTTATCCCTGCTTTTGCGAAATCCTCAAAATCGATAGGGTACTCGCATGCAATGACAGCAGGGATGTTGACGTATTTGAGCAGTTTCTTTGTTTTCAAAACGATGTGTGAGTTAATGTTCCCCATGTGTATCAGTAGGAGCTTGTGGCGCGCTATCTGCTCGATCTCTTTTGCAGTGATACCGAACTTGGGTCCATAACCTTTTGCGGTCGCTGAAGCACCCAGTTCCTCCATGGGAATACCGGCTCCCGCTTCAAGCACAAGAACGCTTACCTGTATGCCTTCTCTCCTGAGCCCATAGGTTATTTCGCATACAGGTTTTGTGATATGACGCCTGCCAGGTGTCATTGCTATCGCAACAACATCAGGTCTGGCTGCCTCTGAAATTGTCCCGCGCTGGGCTATGCCGCCACCTCTGCCAAGTCCCATCGCTTCCCTGCAGTCAACTAACTGGGTCTCTCTTCCGAACATGCTTATTTCTTAATACTCAGTGTTGTTTCCCAGGTATCTGCATGACCTTCTTCATCCGAAAGGATCTCTTCGAGCATGAGCCTTGTAGTGGGGTCGTTCTCTTCAATTGCCAGTTTGATATGTTCCTTATACTGCTTGATGGCTGCATTCTCTTTTGCCAGGTCGTCCTGTATCATCTTCTTCAGGTCGCCGCCTTCAACTATGGGTTCGGGTTTCTTTGTGGGTATCCCGCCAAGGTAAACGATGCGCTCGCCAAGTTTCTCGGCATGCTCCATTTCGTCCTTAGCCGTGGATTTGAATATCTCAAGCACGGCAGGGCTTTCCATTCCCTCCCCCTCATAATGATGTTTCATGTACTGTATTATTGCGCTAAGTTCGCCTTCCCTGTCCTTGTTCAATGCATCTATTAATTTCTGGCTCATATTATTCTCCTACCTACTTATTTCTTTTGCCAGGCATGCAGCCATGACCGCTATGCCCTTCTTTCCCTTCAAGCATCTTGAGGGCTTTCCTGCAAGTTGCCACTCCCGGTGCGCCCGAAGTCATAAAAATAACGTTCATAGTCTCCATTATCTCTTCCTTTGTGGCTCCGTGATTAAGGGCGCTCCTCATCTGGGATTCGCAGCATGCTTCACACCTCTGGGAAGCCATGATAGCCAGGGACATCAGGACTTTAACTTTGGATGAAAGTGCTCCGTCTTCCTGAATACCTTCATCGCATTTCTTATAATGTTCGAACAATTCAGGATTCATCTCTTCCATCATGTTCAATATCTCAGGGGTAAATCCCATTTTACTATCTATGCTTTTAATTACTTTCTTTGGTTCCATGTATATTCTCCCGTAGTATCATGGTTGATATTTGATTTAATCCTTTTCCTTCAATTTAGAGATTGCCAGTTTAAGTCCTGCTTTGTGTTTCTGCTCATCATGCATCGAGTTCTCAAAATAATGATATGCATCTTCATTCCCTTCAGCAAGAGCGATCTTTGCTGCCTGAGCTCTATCTTTTTCAGATATTATCTCGTCCTCAAGCATTGCATTGAGATTTGACTTTGTATCTTTCACCTTACCAAGAAGGATCGCAAAATCGGCGGCATGTTTCGCCTCTTCCATTGCTACATTATACAGGTACAAAGCGATATCGGAATGCCCCTCATCGGCGGCTTTTTTTGACATCGCAAGATACAGGGCTACATCACCGGATTCCGCCTGAAAGGTTTTCTCCATTATCTCGACTATCTGCATTTTTCCCGCCTACTGCATATCGATATCTTTTTCACATCGATAACGCTCAGCACACCCCATTTGTTATCCATCAGGTCTTTTGTGAGCTTTTCGACTGCCGATTTTACACTAAGTTTTGATTCTTTCGTATAGTCTATCATGCACTTCCCTCCATATTATTTTGTATACCTTTCATAGATAATAAATGGTTGGTTTTAATCCACAAAGAAGTATGAACCTGACTTAGCCAATCTTTTTACACCACCAAAATATTTATATTAAAGATAAGATTATCACATTACACAATTAGGGAGGTTAATAACATGAAAAAATCAATAAAAATAACTGCATTTCTTCTTGCAGTTGCAATACTGGCTGTGCCAGTTTTCGGTGAGATGGGCAGTGGAATGATGGGCAACGATATGATGCGCGGGAAGGCAAAAGATATGATGACCCGCGGCAGCGAGATGCGCAGTTCTCAGGGCATGATGGGAATGGGATTTATGCACAGCCAGGGCAGCAATTACGGCAACTTCGTGACTTTTTCTGTGGATAATACCACAGGCGCTGTGATGAATTATGGTATCCTTGGCATCACTGTTTTTGATTCCATAAAAGTTGCAGGTTTCAATTTCAAAGACTCAAAAACTATGGGGGCGCTGACAAGAATTTCAGATAAAGATGATTCTGTTGTGATACAACTGCACGATAATCCTGCTGCTGTGATAAACATCAGGACAAAAGCAGCTACCACGATCACCTTTGACCTTGCCGACGGCGTAAAAGCTTCGAAAGAGGATAATATCGTAAAAATAGAAGATGGAAACCTGACAGCATTTATTGTTTCAACAAATACGACATCAATAAATATTGTTGATGGAAACGTCAGGATCGAATCCAGCAGGGGAAATGTAGTTTTCAGGGCTGTGCCAGTGAACATGCCGATGGACGGTATGCATCAGAAATTCATGGGAGAGATGATGAAGAATAGGGCAGGCGCTGAGGTATCGATCGGTCTATCAGATAAATATTCTATTGTCAATTATTCTGAGAATATGAACCTCATGATAAGATCAATGGATAGGAACCGCATGAGGATGACAATAAATTCCACCGACCCCTCAGGTAAATTCATTATGATGAACCTGGATAACACTTCCATGATGTGGTCTCAGGGGCAGAAAATACGCCTCTATCTTGATAATATGCCTATGAGGCAGGTCATGACCGCTGATGAATTGTATGGTGCTAAAGAATCATCATTCTGGCTTACAATGTCAGGCGGGAAACGCATGCAGGCATTGATGTATATTGCGAACTTCTCTGAACGCGTAGTAGATGTCGTGGTGGAGGATGAATCTTCATCGACCCCAACATCTACCGAAACTCCTGGAAAGACTACAGTTCCTACGCCCGCAACGCCCGGGTTTGAGATCGCAATTGGACTGCTGAGCGCAGGTCTTGCATATAAGCTTGGAAGAAAAGGCTGAAAAGCCTTCATTTTTTTTAAATTCTCTATACTCTATATTACGTTTCCTTTCATCCCGTCATCAAATTCTTTCTCTGAATAACCGCGCTTTGAGGATTTTCCTTTAAGTTCATCCCTTATGAACATGGCAACATCGCTCTGTGATTCCTTGAAGCCTACGAAATGACGCACTGCATCGATTATGGCTTCACTTTTGTTCTTGTAGAATCCCTTTTTGACCATGTCGTTGATGTTTTTCAGTAATAATGATGGCATTCGTATTTGTACTACATTTGTTGTCATACATTCAACATATGAATTCGATGTATAAATACATATTGAATTTATTCATTACCGAGAGTGTCGGCTGACATGTTTATCGCTATCTAAGCAATATCCTCAAAGATCGTTACCAGGCTGTTATTAAGCCTGATGAAATCATCCAGCGACACGCTTTTCTGGACTTCAAGCAGCTGGATATAATTTTTAGATATATTCTCTATCATTCCACGATATATTTAATAAGATTAACGTGAATCAAACGCTGAATGCGACTAAAGAAGATGATTTTACAGAGCAAGACTATACAGATCGTCCTGGTTCTTGTTTCCTTAAGCGTCCTGCTCAACTATCTAAATGCCGGAAATACCTATATTTTCTTATCTTCGGCAGTCTTGCTGATATTTATTTCCAAACTGATTGGCACTGCCACCGAGGAACTGGCAAAGCATGCGGGCAACACCTTTGGCGCTTTAGTAAATCTAACGTTTGGAAACTTAACTGAACTAATAATTCTATACTTTGCGCTAAAAGCTGGACTTATAGACGTTGTAAAGGCAGCGATAACCGGATCAATAATTGCCAATCTGCTGTTTACTCTTGGCATCAGCATACTTTTGGGGGGAATAAAATACAAGTCTCTCAAATTCAATATCGAGAATGCCAGCATGAATGCCACTATGCTTACACTGGCAATTATTACGCTTGCGATACCGACTGCTTTTTCTTTTCAGGCAACCGATTCTATTGGACTAAAAGCCGACATAGAGCGGATAAGTTTTGTGAGCGCGGTCATTTTATTTGTAATTTATCTGTGCAGTATTCTATTTTCGGCTTATACCCACAAGCATCTATTTGTGGATAGGT
The DNA here is from genome assembly GCA_043729865.1 of Methanobacteriota archaeon. GTDB lineage: Archaea > Halobacteriota > Methanosarcinia > Methanosarcinales > Methanoperedenaceae > Methanoperedens. The sequence goes on along the minus strand of JAYTKX010000168.1, from coordinate 2,184 downwards.
ACGAAAAAGAGACCGCTGTCTGGTCGGTCAGGACTTCAATCTTTGTTTTGTTTGCAGCGGCAGTCGCAGGAGCTTACACGAGTGAGTTGCTGGTTGGTTCCATGATGCCTTTTGCGCAAGCCTTTGATTTGACCGATACTTTTATAGGTGTTATTTTGCTGGGACTGATAGGTAATGTCACAGAGCAGGGTTCTGCTATTTCAGCGGCATTGAAGAATAAGGTAGATATAAGCCTCGGCATATCGGCAGGTTCCAGTTCGCAGATTGCCTTGTTTGTGGCGCCAATCCTGCTGTTCCTGAGCTACCCACTTGGAAATCCCATGACCCTGGTATTTTCAACGATGGAGCTTGCCGCGATTTTTGCCTCTGTACTGATTTATGACCTCATAGCCACTGATGGGAAGTTCGTGTGGTTTGAAGGTGTCGTGTTTCTGGGCATATACATGTTGTTCGGATATGTGTTTCTTCTGATACCGTGATAGTTTATTTTTCCTATCTTCACTTTTCAACTACTCATGCTTTTGAAGCTTCTCCAACTCCCTTGCTCTGTATTCCAACAGACGGGCGCGCATAACTGATAACGCCACTGATGCGATGAGAATTGCAACCACGACGCCCAGGGAGACCATGATCGGGACTTTATAATAATCCGATATCAGCATCTTTGTACCCACAAAGGCAAGTATGGCGGAAAGCCCGTAATTGAGATAGTAGAACATGGGCATTACACCTGCAAGAGCGAAGTAGAGCGCCCGCAGCCCCAGGATGGCGAACACATTGGAGGTATATACGATGAAAGGGTCTGTCGTTATCGCAAGTATGGCGGGTATGGAATCCACCGCAAAGATTACATCAGTGCTCTCGACAACGACCAGTACGACGAACAGCGGCGTTGCGAAATATTTCCCTGCTCTCTTTATGAAGAACTTATCGTCGTGATAATTCTCTGTAACAGGCATGATCTTACGCAAGAATTTTAGCATCGGATTTTTCTCAGGCTCTATCTTTTTATCACCCATAAGCGCCATCTTGATGCCTGTAATGACCAGGAACGCCCCGAAGATATATATGACTGCGTGGAACTGTTCGATAAGTGTCACACCGGTGGCGATAAATATAGCACGCATGACAAGAGCGCCAAGAATGCCCCAGAAAAGTATCTTATGCTGGTAGATCGATGGTACATGGAAGTAAGAAAATACCATCAAGAACACGAACAAATTGTCAACGCTTAGAGCCTTCTCTATCACATACCCTGTCAGGAACTCAAAGGCTTTCTGCTCACCGAACTGGAAATATATCCAGATGTTGAACATGACAGATATCGATATCCAGAAAAGGCTCAGTAAAATGGCTTCCTTCATCTTGATGACATGGGCTTTCCTGTGGAAAACCCCGAGATCCAGAGCCAGCAATATAAAAATAAGTACAATAAACCCGATCCAGAACAGGCTTTGTTGATCTAGCATTGTTATTACCCCTGAATAAACAATGCCACTTTCGCTCGCATTTCTTTTAACATGATCGAATCCTGACTGCCTCGCTCATAAATCCGTTTTTCGTTCATATTTCCTCTTTAATATGCGCCATTACCTCATTATCTATATTAAAGTGTTCCGGCGGCTATCAGGAATATATCCATGAGTTTTATGAGGTCTATTGCTATAAAAAAACGCAACTGCTGAGGCTGCAAGCGAGGGCTGGATTCACAAGATCGGTTTCATCGTTTCACCATTGACAAGATCATCTTGGTGTTAAAGGGTGGGAGGGAGTTAAAGAGAGTTTGGATGAATTGGGGCGGATTCGAAAAACGACTCTTACGCTCGGTGGAGAGATTGATAAAATCACTGTTCTCACGAAGGAACAAAAAGGGATTATTGAAAAATTGGGTTTTGAGGATAAGCTTCTTTCTTAAGCGTAGTCCATAAAACCCTGAATCTCAGGATAAATCTCAAAAGATATTAATTTCTAAAATATGTCTTGTGGATTCTCTTTGCTTCTTACCCAAACTGCTGGATTGCAGAGTCACAGTATATTTTCGCGGGTCAGGTTGTGATCCAATTAATATCAATACTAATAAGGTTATAGTGTCATGTCAAGGCTGAATTGTCATATGAAATAGAGATATAGTTCTGCGCATAACAAACGATAAAATTACGACCATTGAGGAAAGAATCAGGTTCA
>JAYTKX010000167.1:0-16596 GCA_043729865.1 Methanobacteriota archaeon | reverse complement strand
TAATAAATTTTCATGTGGTATCGTAAGAATATCGAACTGAGTTAGAGTTCCATCCGAAATCTGGCTTTGATTGAGTGGAGTGTACGGTACTTCACTATCTGTATAATATGTCGTCATCGGGCCAGGATCGCTCTTGGGATACATCGCCACCTTCGGCGGCACCACCATTTTCACGGCTTTGTCGTAATAAAAGGATTCTCTTAATTCATGGACTTTGATGCTTTTATTTTTAGATTCATTCAGGATCAGCCCTCTTTTCACATCGTCAAGATTACCTGCATCAATAATGAACGGACCTCCTGAATAACTCCTGTATAATATATTCGCACCTGAAGAAGCGTTGTCAGTAGTATACATCATACTGGAAAAGTTAATAACAGAACTGTTCACCGGATTTTGAAGGATCGTCCATACCGGAATAAAAGTGCCATTCAACTGCCCTGAAGGTCCTGTGCGATCTACTATTTTATAAATAAGCCCGTAAACTTTCATTAATTGCGCCCGATTCGTGGTCTGGTTATCATCCATTGGTATTACAAGCGACCCATTAGGGAATGTATGGTTCTTCCATTCGATGAAATACTTGTTCACCGTCATATTTGAGGTCGTTGCATTGAGGGACATGTTATTTACTATGACCTCAACTGATGCGCCCCTTGCCGAGTATATCTTTTTGATCGTGTCATTATATGATTGTATATATTTATAAAAATATTCTGACACCTGTGTTTGATTGGTGGGATCTGAAACAGAGGTGTTAGCGTAGTTGGCGGCTTTCATTATCTCGGCTTCCGTAAGCAGTCTGAAATCCCTGATCTCCTGTTTTGATTCCTCAAGCCCGGTTGACTGGAGATTGGCAGAGAATATCATGCTATTGAGGATCGAAGTGAAACTCACCACTTCGATGATTATCATAAACACTGTAAGCAGCATGAGCTGCCCTTTTTCGTCCCTTATTACATCCGCCATAGCGTCATCCTCACTACCACGATATTATAAAATTTGGTGTTGATTGAATCCATATCAGGTATGATATCGCTCAAATCCGGATTTGCGCTCATTTCTTCGTCATGGAGTACTATCTTCCTGGACACTATGACAGCGTTGTCAGATGGTCTTCCATTCCATAACATCGCTCTTGTTTCAGCGCCTGAAAGCGTGTTGTAATAAACCTCAACATTATAAGCTATCCCGATAGACCCAAGCGCTTCCTTAAAAACGTTCGCCGTTACATTGGTGGGACCGCCCAGGGGACGGATAGCAGCCTGCCCGTCAAATTGCCCTCCTGTCCATCCCAGAATAGCCTGCCTGAGCTGTGATGGCTCGGTATCATAAGGCGTATAATCAAGAACAGTAAGCAGGTCCTGCCCACGCATCTCAAGCTCCTTTTCTACCTGCATATGCGAGGCAGAAGCCGTGTTAGGAGTAAGAGGCGCAGCTTTGAGCACGAAGATCACCACCACTATCAATAACATTGTAGAAGCTATTGCTTCCATCGTATAGAGTTGAGCCCTGTCGTTGCGTATCATAGCCATACCCTCACATCAAGTAATAATATCTGCGAACCCTGGGAAAGATATACTACCCGTGTGATCTTTCCGACATTTGCATAATCGTCAGGCAGTGCCCCGGCATTCAGGACTGTTTTCCCGAGATTCCTGTATAAAGTATTGTTAATATAACGTAAAGAAACATTAATGTTGTAATTTATATTCGTAGTCGAAAGACCAAGCTGTATCAACATATCATTATACTGCGAAGGATTGTTCAGGGAACTGTTAAGCCATTTCGCCTTATCAAGATCAATGACATTCGGATACGATTCACTTATAGCAAGCCCGCTTGAGCTTTCCGCAAGTACCGTGCTGGCTCTTTCTGCCATAGGTACGACCTCTCCTGCATTGATCTGGAATGGAAGAAGCAGACCGGTTAAAAGGTTATACATAAATAAAAATGTAGCAATAAATATAGTGATACCGATGATGTAATCCAGACTTACCTGTCCACGGTCATTTTCCAATTTCCAGATCATCATGATAATTATAATAGTATAGGTTGAACCTATATTAAGATTGCGACATTTTAGGGTGTTTTACCATAAAATATATTACTATCTAATATAATATAACAGAAATAATCATGAAATTACCTGCTGGCAAATCTGCCCTTATAATGATTTCTATCATCGTCGTTCTCGCTGCATTTATAACTGCGGTACTGGGGATCCTGTTTTTCAGCAACATGTCGCCTGACCCGCAGCTTTCGCGAAGCGTGCAGGATGAATACTCTGTTCCAGTCAATTTGAAGATAGTCAATATTTCAGGGAAGAACGCTGCTTATATAATCCCGGACAGGGTCAGGTGGGGTTCAGAGAATAAGAAACTGCTTTATAACCTCTCAAATCCGAAGGAGGTTACCCTGGCGTTTGTTGAGATCCTGGCAAATGATGATGCAGAGGCGCTTGAGTTCATAATGTCGCAATCGACCAGGGACTACTGGGCGAATCTGGGATACACCCCGGCGCAGGTACTTAAAGAGTATCAATCCGGGTATATGAATTTGAAAGAACCGTATTTATTCAACTTAGAACCCGGAGAGGATGACCTTTCAGAGGGCATGGTGTCAGTGTCGTTGATCAGGGATTCCGGTGAAATACGGTTTGAATTGAATTTAAAACCCGACGGCGTCTGGAATATATGATGCCGTTATGAGTATCATGATATTCTTAAATAAGTATTATATAGTAAGATATCAATATATTACCAGAGACTGAAATAAGGTAATTAATTACATGATCTTTGGAAAAAAGAAACCATTGCCTGATACCAGGGGAAAAGAACCCTCCGCGGGCACTCAGCCTAAAGGCGCAGGCGCAACTGCCGATGGAGGCGCCTCCGTTTGGGTAAACAAAGGCAATCACCTTGTGGAGAACAGTATGTATGCAGATGCGATACAGTGTTACGATAAAGCCCTTGAAATAAATCCCGGATCAGTGGAAGTCCATAACAATAGGGGACTCGCTCTTGCCAGGACGGGAAGGTTTGGAGATGCCATACAATCATATGACCGGGCTCTTGAACTGAAACCAGGCGACCCTGAAGTTATATATAACAAAGGGATCGCCCTCGCGCAGATGGGAAAAGTGAACGAAGCGCTTGCATGCTATGATAAACTGCTTGAGGCTAATCCTAACGACGCTAATACATGGTGCAGCAAAGGCGACGTGCTTTTTGAGAGTGAAAAGTTCGAAGAGGCTCTAAAGGCTTATGATAGATCCATACAGTTGAACCCGAAGGATGAAACTGCATGGAACAACCGGGGAATGACGCTTGCAAAGTTCAACCGCTATGAGGAAGCTATAGAATCCTATGATAAAGCGCTTGAGATAAATCCCAGGATAGAAAAGATATGGAGCAATAAAGGGCTTGCTATTGCAAAGATGAATGAAAAGCAGGAAAAGATCGATCTTCAGAAGATCGCTGTCACGCTTCCCAAAGAAGAAAAAACAGCTCCGAAGGCAAAGCCCGGACCCGAAGAACCGGCAAAAAAGGAGAAAGAGAATGAAATATCATTTATCCAGGCATTGATGGATCGAACAAGACCGACTTTCGAGAAACCGACCGGGGTTCGATCTGAAAAAACGCAACCTTCAACAAAAACAGATGAGAACATGCTGAAAGGGAACTCTTTGTATTCAACCGGCAAGTATGAAGAAGCGCTGGAATGTTTTACAAAGTTGCTTGAAAAAGACCCAAAGAACAAAACTGCGTGGAACAATAAAGGGCTGTCTCTCGGTAAGCTCGGAAGGGTATATGAAGCGATCGGATGTTATGATAAAGCGCTTGAAATATCTCCAAAAGACCATGTTGTCCTTAATAATAAAGGGAGCGCGCTTTTTAAGAAAGGGCGGGTCAATGAAGCGCTGGAATGTTACAAGAAAGCTCTTAGTCTTGACCCGAATAACAAGACAGCTTCCAGAGGTATAGAACTTTGCAACGAGTATTTCGCAAAATCTACAATATAATAATATTGAAGAGATGAAAATATGGCTGCTGAAAATCCTTTGAAAACTGTGCTCAAAGAGCAGGCGAAAGCTGCTGCTATGGCTGATATCAGCGCAGATAAGATCCAGGAGCAGCTAACCCGGACAACTTCAATACCTGTTCTTGACCGCACAATGGGGGGTGGACTGCCATCCGGCTCGGTGGTATATATCTACGCAGACCCAAGATCCATGGCTGAAGTATTCCTTTATCAATTCACACAGGCGCGCAAAACATATTATTTCTCAAATGAAAGGCGTCCTGCATATGTGATGAGGGATATAAAGAATTACGGGTTCAAACCGGATAATATTACTTTTGTGGACTTATACAGCCAATATTATCTCAACCCGCATGGAGAAATGGCAGAAAATGTGGGCAACGAGATGACAGATTCCAGGATAGTGGAATTTACGGAGAGCACTCTTAAGAAAATACTTACACAGGAAGAATCCGATATTAATATCATTTTTGATTCATTTTCGTTCTATCTCAACCTGAAAGTGAATCCCGGCGTTATTAAACGGCTTATCAACTCAATTTATGAAACCACAAAACGCCTTAACTGCCTGGCATTTTTATACGGTCTCAGGGGTTCTAAGAATGAGATCGATAATGATATATTGAAAGCATGCGATGTGATATTTGATGTGGAGCTTGAAAAAAGCGGAGATAAGATCGTCAACCGGCTTTCGATCCCCAAGCTGAGAGGCAGGGTGCCGACAATGGAAATGGTAAAGTTCAGAATTGCAGATGGCATCCAGATAGATACCACGAAGGATATCGCCTGAATTCGATAGATCAACAAATGCTCATATCATGGGATGCACCCTGTTAACAAATTTGGTCCAGGTATTCTGACTTGGGTATCTCCACAATAAAAATAGCCCCGCCTTGCGGATTATCTTCAACTCCAATACCCCCTTTGTGGAGTTCTATTATCTTTTTTGCTATTGCTAACCCCAATCCCGAACCTTTTATACCTGTCTTTTCCAGCCTGCAGAACCTGTCGAAAATAATAGTCTTATCTGTCTTTTTCAAGCCTTCTCCAAAATCAATGATCATAATATTCCAGAAAGGATCCCTGTCCTCACATTTCACAATGATCCTTTTACCATCAGGGGCGTACTTTATCGCATTCGATATCAGGTTGGAAAAGACCTCTTCAATTATCTTATTTGCTTTAGCAGGCATGCTTCTGGTAATTTCGCATTCAATTTCCATACCCGCATTTGCCGCCATGGGGCGCAGATTTTCAATAACCCCTTCGATCACTTCCTTTAGATCCATATCCACAAAATCTATGCGTTCAAGACTATCGATCCTTGAGAATGTGGTGGCGGACTCTATGAGATCCATGGCTTTGAAAAGATTTTTTTCAATGGTCTCAATGTACATCCTGTTACCAGTACCTTCTTCTTTAATAAGTTCAGCAAAACCGCTGGCAGTCGCAAGAGGATTCATCAGGTCATGATGCATTATGTCAATGAACAACTCCTTCATTATGTTTGATTCCTCAAGTTTTGCGGCGTATTTCTTCATTCCTTCTTCTGTTCGCTTGCGCTCTGTGATATCTATAATAGAGACGTTTCTCCTTGAATAATTTCCCTCATATCCAGGCGTCACCGACCATTTCAAGTAAATTTGTAAAACGTCACCAGTCAGGGTTTTGACGAAATCCTCTCCTTCAAACTCTGTCCTGCCTTCTGATATGGCAAGAAGTTCTTCTCTGAATATATCATAAGAATGCTCGGTGAATATCTTATTTAGACCCTGCAAGAGTTCTTCTTTATTGCGGGCTCTGAACAGAGAAAGTGTTGCATTATTCACGTTAACTACTTTCACCATCGATGCACAACGTTCAACTTCTTCGGGATGTGACTCAAAATATGTTCTGAAATCCGTGATTCCCTTGTTGCGCAAACTATCAATATATTTTTTAACACGGGAGCTATCCTCCTCCCAGAGAGATATCGGGGAGTTTTCAAACAGACTGCGATACCGTTCCTCGCTTTCCTTCAAAGCTTTTTCAAACCGCCTGCGTTCAGTAATATCCCTGATTATTCCCATCATGGCTATCGGTTTACCTTCCCTGTCTTTAACCATGGAAGTATTCAGCAAGATTGGAAATTCATGCCCATCCTTATGCTTGACCATTAATTCCCCCACCCAGCGCCCGGTCTCGTTTATGGACGGTAAAATGACCTTTCCTGCAAACTCGGGATCTGCATTCATATTATTTACATGCTTTCTATATAATTCTTCCCTGGGTATCCCGAACATCTCCTCAACAGCCCTGTTTGAATAGGTAACATATCCGTTCAGGTCAACGATCTGAACGCCATCTGGCGCTTCTTCCACAGCCTCCGAAAAGAGCTTCAGCTTTTCTTCCGCTATCATGCGCTCTGTGATGTCGCGCACATATTCGATCACCCCTTTCATCTTCCCTGTTGCCGTGTCAATAATCGGGTAACTATATATCTCGATCCATCCAACAGTCTTATCTCCTGTACCGTGTTTCGGGATAATATCATAAGCTGCCTCGCCGGTCTTGAGCGTCCGCCAGGTAGGGCAGACCTCGCATCGCTCGCTCCTGCCGTGATAGGCTTCATAGCATTTCCTTCCAATAAAGGATACGGTATGCGGATACCATTTTTGCGCTGTCGGGTTGACGCGGATGATGTTCATGTCCATATCAAGGATGCCGATGCCGTCCTGTATGCTTGCGAAGATGCTTTCCATCAAGCGTTCCTCTTCCGCCTGAGGTTTCTCGCGTTCCGGGATAGGCTTTTCGATCCCAACAATCGCAAGCGGGTCTCCTTTACTATTTTTTACCATGGACATGCTTAACCTCATGGGAATAGCCGTACTTCTCTTCTTTCGCCCGGTTGGTATAGATAATATAACCCCCCCGGGTCAGCGATGCAAATACAGTCGGAGGCATCAACCAGAACATTCGAGAGCAACATCAGCATTTCATCCGAAAGCCTCTGCTCATCTTGCGTCAGCCTTTTTTTATGTGTTCTTCCAGGCATGCCGTTTTTGTTTCGCATGGTAGCACTTCTGTAAGTAAAACAACATGATTCTATCTTTTTTCGTTCCTATCCTTACTCTGTTTATGTTTAAGGAACATTTATAATTTTTGTTATCGCATCTGACACATCCATTGTGGAATTAGACCCCCCCAGGTCTGGCGTTACAATTCCTTTTGCAATGACTGAATCAACCGCCCTGCCAAGAACTTGCGCTTCTGTTTCACGTCCCATCCATTGAAGCATCATCCTGACGCTCAGGATGGAAGCTATCGGGTTTGCAATGCCTTTTCCAGCGATATCTGGAGCGCTGCCGTGGATGGGCTCAAAAAGCGCATGATTGTCCCCGATGTTGGCACTGGGGCATAGACCAAGCCCTCCCGCTATGGCTGCAGCCACTTCGCTCAGGATATCCCCGAAAAGATTCGTGGTAACGATCACATCATACTTCTCAGGTCGCAGAATAAGATCATAAGCCATTGCGTCCACAAGCATTTCATTATGTGATATCCCGTTACGCTTTGCAACGCCAATGCAGATGTCGCGGAAGAATGAATCTGATTTCAATACGTTCGCCTTATGAACTACAGTTATCTGCTTTTTTCTCTTTTTTGCTATTGAGCAGGCGCTTTGGGCTATCCTCTCGCTCCCTTTGCGGGTTATGACCCTTGTGGTATAAGCAACATTTTCATGCAGTTCCTCTATGCCAGAGTACATGCCTTCTGTATTTTCCCTGACTATGACAAAATCAAATTCCTTTTTACTGCATGGCAATTTTACGTTCGCAAGGGGCGCAAAAGGACGGATGTTGGCATACAGATCAAGTTCCTTGCGAAGCCGCATCAGCACGCTTTTGTAATTCGGGTCAGGCGGGGTTGTTATGGCTCCGAAGAGGGCGCAATCGCACTCTTTTATGATGCTCATGTCCTCGTCTGTTAGCGCGCTTCCGGTGCGCTCCCATTTACCATAACCTATCTCAAGAGGCACTTTCTCAATGTCAAGACCGAAGGCGTCAAGGACCGCAAGAGCCGCAGGTATTACTTCTTTGCCGATACCGTCACCGGGTACGATTGCGAGTTTCATTTATGTTCCTTCTTTTATTTTCAAAATCACAATTTGTTATTATATATTTTTTCTATAGCAGATTTTATTATATTTGGATCATTATATTGGTGGATTTTTCTATGCATTGGCAGGGTCATAATCATTGCAGGGATATTATATGGGAAACTGCTAATTTTGCTTATCATTATTCAGCGAACTCAAGAAGTCTGATCCCCTTTCAAAACCCTCACAAGCATCCTTATCGCATCCACGATATCATACTCTGACGCACCCCAGTGCACAACAGCGCCGTCTATGCCGTTTATGTTCACCATGCCTGATTTCTTGCTCTGGCAGCACCTTGTGATGAACGGTTTCGTTGGCATATACAGTTCAGCTTTCAGGGGGCACATGTTGATATGCTTATACGTGAGCCCGGGGAACCGCAGCTCGAATATCTGCTTTGAGATATCGCATCCCACAAGTTCTGAGTTATCCTCGATATCGATATCCGTGTCAAGGTATTTACCTTTAAGCTCTGAAGCGTAGCACGGAAATACCGTTTTTTCCCCCTCGAACCGCCGCAGGTCGATGAGTTTTTTTGTGAACCTTATGTTCAGTTCGCCCAGTATGCCGCTGCTGACAAGTCTTTCTATCGCAGAGACAAGCCACGGGGGTTCTGGCGGCATGATATCGATAATCTCTATCTCCATCACTTCGAGGAGACTTGGCTCATGCACGAACGTAACATGCCTGTCCATGCCCTCAAATATCACGGTATTCACTGATCTTTTGCACAGGGGTATGGCTGACTCAATAAGCCTTGTCCTGTCATGCGCATCGAGTTTTTCCTTGAATTTTATGATCTGGTTCCCTTTTGCGATCAATTCCAGCGAAACCAGTTTGCGCAGCAATCCTTCCCCTTCGCTTTTCACTTTATAGATGGCATAGCCTGACGGCAGGTCAGCGATAAGGTATTCTGATGTAAAATAAACAGGTCCTCCGATCCTCTCTGCCTGGTCTGTCCTCGTTACTCCCACGCTTTTGTAATCCGCCGGGAATATCACTGCACCACCTTCTTTTTGCGGTGTTCCACAAGACCGCCGTCTGCCAGTATCTCGCGCAGGAAATCCGGGAGCTTTGTGCCCGTGTATGACCTGTCCTCAGTTTTCACGATGCCATTCCCAAGATCAATTTCAATGATGTCGCCCTCTTTACAGTCTATTTTTGCCTCGATTATGGGAAGTCCCACGTTGATGGCGTTCCTGAAAAATATCCGCGCGAATGATTCTGCCACGATGCATGCAACGCCCGCGTGCTTTAAAGCAAGAGGCGCCTGCTCCCTGGACGAGCCGCAGCCGAAGTTCTTCCCTGCAACAATGATGTCACCTTTTTTCACTTTCTTCGGAAATCCGGGATCTATCCCCTCCATGACGTGTGACGCAAATATGCTCATGTCCGTTGTGCGAAGGTATTTTCCCGGGATTATGACGTCAGTATCGATGTTGTCTTTGAATTTCCAGACCCGTCCTGATATTTTGCTTATAGCGTTATTCATTTCCAGCATGGTTATTGTTCACGCAAAACATAACCATTTTGGTGAAAAGGGTAGTAACTTTCATCCATTCTTGCGCCCAAACAGATAAACGATATAGACGACAGTTATCATAATGGTAACTTCAAAACCCGGGGATTTTTTCGCCTGTGCCGCATCAGTAGCCTGAGACGTTCCCGTTATATCATTTATGCCTGCCGCAGGTTTCAAAGCGGTTGCAGCATCATTACCTTTAAGCCCGACAATTGCAAAACCCGAGAATGAGTCGGTTTTTGCCTCAAAATAAGAGTATCCACCATCATTTCCATCCATCCTGGTCTCAAGCTTGATCCAAACGCTGCCATTCCATTTGAACATCTTTATATCCATGTATTCAAAATGGAAAAAATGTAAACACCGACTGGAAACAATACAGTTAAATGGACATGGACTAATAAAATGACAATAGAGGCTCTTTCATGAGGACTAAAGTAATAATAATGGGCGCGGCAGGACGCGATTTTCATAATTTCAATGTATTTTTCAGGGACAACAAAGATTACGATGTCGTTGCTTTCACAGCAGCGCAAATCCCAGGTATCGCAGGACGCGGTTACCCGAAGGAACTGGCAGGAAATCTTTATGAAAAAGGCATCCCGATTTATCCGGAAGAAGAACTCGCCGGACTGATAAAGGAAAAACATGTGGAACAGGTCATTCTTGCTTACTCAGACCTCTCACATGAAACAGTGATGCAGAAAGCCTCGCTTGTTCTCGCGGCAGGCGCAGATTTCAGGCTGATGGGAACTGAAAGCACCATGCTTCGGTCAAAAAAGCCCGTGATCTCAGTCTGTGCCGTGAGAACCGGCGCAGGCAAGAGCCCCACGTCGCAAAAACTTCTGGATATTTTGAAGGAAAAAGGTTTCAGGGTGGTCGTGGTGCGCCATCCCATGCCTTACGGAGACCTTCGCAAACAGGAATGCCAGCGCTTTGCTGCGATGGAGGACTGCATAAAACATGAATGCACGATCGAAGAAAGAGAGGAATATGAACCCTATATCTGCTGCAGGAGCGTGGTTTACAGCGGCGTTGACTTCAAAAAAATCCTTGATAGCGCTGAAAAGGAGGCGGATATTATCATCTGGGACGGGGGGAACAACGACATTCCGTTCTATAAGCCAGACCTCCATATCGTTATAGCAGACCCTCACAGGGCAGGACATGAACTGACTTATTACCCTGGTAACGTTAATGTGCGGCTTGCAGATGTGGTTATTGTGAATAAGGTGGATTCTGCAAGGAAGGAGGATGTAGAACTGGTCATTAAGAACGTCAGATCCGTTAATGAGAAGGCGAAGATACTTAAAGCCAATTCCGTGATAACCGTGGACAGACCTGAATTGATAAAAGGAAAGCGCGTCCTTGCTGTAGAGGACGGTCCCACGCTCACCCACGGCGGTATGGCTTTCGGCGCGGGCGTCCTTGCTGCAAAAAAATTCGGGGCAAAGGAAGTGGTAGATCCCCGCCCGCATGCAGTCGGCTCTATCCTGAAAGTCTATAAGGATTTCCCGCACCTTGGCGCCGTGCTTCCTGCCATGGGCTACAGCCCTTCCCAGGTGAAAGAACTGGAGGAGACGATAAATGCTATTGATTGCGATTCTGTGATAGCGGGCACTCCCATCGACATGGGTGGTCTGCTTCATCTCAACAAGCCTGTGGTTAGGACAAAGTACAGGATCGAGGAAGTAGATGTCAGGCTGGATGATGTGATCGAGGACTGGCTTGAAAAGAAAAAATTGTGCTGATTTTCTTATATTAAGATGCATATCCCGGATAAATTTTTAAACATGCAGATATCTTGAGAGGTCAATATGAACATAAACGACCTTAAATTTGAGAACGGTCTTGTTACAGCCATTGCCCAGGACTACAAAACCGGCGAGGTGCTCATGGTTGCATTCATGGATAAAGAAGCCCTGAAAAAGACCATAGAGACAAAAAGAGGATACTACTGGAGCCGGAGCAGGCGCAAACTCTGGAAAAAGGGAGAAAGCTCAGGTCATGAGCAGATAATCCATGATATACTGATAGACTGTGATGCTGATGCCGTGCTGCTCAAGGTCGAACAGATAGGCGGGGCATGCCATACAGGCTATAGATCGTGTTTTTACAGGACTATTGAGGGAAAAGTGGTGGGCGAAAAGTTATTTGAGCCTGAAGATGTATATAAGACTTGATGAAAATATTAATAATAATATTTGCATTGGTCGCAGGAATTGTATTATCAGGGTGCACTGAGAAAGCGCAGGGTCAGGATACGGAATTCCCGCCGCCTGATGTAATACAGACGCCTGTAGATACGTCGGAGATCGTACCAACCTATTCTCCGGAACAAACGCCGTTCGCCACTACTGAAAAGCCTTTGACAAAATATGATAAATTCGTAGTGTGGCTCAAGGAAGATGCGACCAATAAACATCCATATATCCTTGATCTATCAAAGGTATATGAAGACCAGTATGTGTGCGCACAGTTTACGCGGGATTTCCTAAAGAATGCCACAGATGCGGGTTTTGAGACTTATGCCGTCCTGCTGACTGGAGCAGTAAAAGGACAGAATGCATGGCATACGATAAACGCTGTTATTCTTGATAATAAGCTGTATTTTGTTGAACCCCAGAAGGATATAATTTTAAAGAAAGAAGACCTGGTGAAGACTTATGGGTATGAATACGCCTATTTTGGCAAAGAAATGTATATAAGCAGGAATGATGCAGAATTAAGCCAGAAGATCAATTATCATACAGTAATAGGATTAAATGGGGATAATTTCCTGTATCTAAAGTAATGCCACATTTTCAAAATAATCTCTTACTGCCTTAAACCCCTTTTTCCTGGCAAGCTTCTCGATCGCCGAGTAAATACCGCTGCTGTATTGCGCAGCTTTCTTTTCCTTCAATGCAAGTTCTTCAGGAAGCAGCCTGCCGGCGGCAAGGCGCAGAATGTATTTTCGCATCCCATTTTTTATCTTAAGTTCAGGTGCTATCCTCAATGCCAGTTCAACAACTTCCCTGTCCAGGTAAGGGACACGAAGTTCAACCGAATTTGCCATGGTCGCGGCGTCGTCCCTCTCAAGGTTGTTCTGGGCGATGTTATCAAGATCGCGCTTTAGCGCAGGCTCCAGTTCTTCATGCCCCATAGATTCATATCGCTTGTAACCTGCGAAAAGCTCGTCCGCGCCCTGACCTGAAAGCATCACGCGAAGCCCGTCGTCATGCGCGTTTTTTGATGCCAGGAACAGAGGCACGGCAATGCTAACTTTTTGGGGCTCAGTTGATTCGATCGCTCTTATCACATAAGGGATCGCAGTCCTCACATCATCAACAGTAAGTTCATGCAGATGCAGTTTGTTCTCCATACCGAGTAGATGGGCTGCCTTTTTCGTCTGCATAATGTCATGCGAGCCCGCCATGCCCACCGAATACAGTTCAGCTTCAGGGCACAGAGCCGCGATAAGCGAGCTGTCAAGACCGCCTGAGAACGCTATGGCGCATGGCGAGTAAGTGCGTTTTTTTACTGCCTTTTCTATTGCATGGATTAGTGATCCGGATGCGATATTTTCATCCGTGATCCGTTCCCCCTTTGCAAAATCCGTAACTTTTTTTTCCTTAAGCACGCCGCCGCGGTACATGAGCATGTGCCCGGGTTTGAGTGTAAGGATATCTTTTATTCCAATAGCGGATAGGGCTTTTTTCTCAGATGCGAAGGCGAACCGTTCGTCTGTTTTACCATAGTAAAGCGGCTTCACGCCCGCAGGGTCGCGCGCCAGGTATATTGTATCATCATATGCATAGGCGAACGCATAGTCGCCGTCAAGATTTCCGGGCGCTGCCTCGATGCCTTCCGATTCGATCAAGTTAAAAAGCGCTTCACTGTCAGATCCGGTTTTCAGACCATGCCTTTGGGCGATTTCCCTGAAGTTGTATATCTCACCGTTGTAAGTAAGAGCGCCCCTTTTGTGGATAGGCTGGTTCTTGTCTCCGGTTATTTTGAGGAGTACGCTGCCCAGGGTTACCCCACCCTGAGAGAACATGCCGGTGCCATCAGGTCCCCTGTGTTTTATTGCTTCAAGCATATTTAGAACTGATGCTTCCGAGTCCATTCCTGCTGCGCCTGCGATGCCGCACATAGAGGAATAGATAGTCATACTATGGTTTAAAAATATCACTCTTCATAACGCTCTGACGTTTTGATTTGCTACGTATGTTCACTCCCACTGCAGCAATTTGTGATTTTTTTAGTTGACATAAATACTTTCGCGCCGCTTGCCCTGTATTTATATATGCAGATGAACCTGTGAAAGCCATGGTAGTAATATGAACAGGAAAGAACTGCGTCACGACAGGCATACGGTGGCGATGATATGCGAGGGGATAATTTGTAAGACATGTGTAGAGATGGGTATTCAGGTCATAGAAATAGCTGTCAACCCCGACCATGTGCATATTTTCTTCAAATATCAGGAATTGTGTGGAGATCATCTCTGGGCACCGAGCTGTTTCCATGGGTCTGTTGGGAATGGTTGGGATGTTGTGGAAAAATATATTCGTGAGCAAGATGTATATGGATATAATAGAGAGTAAATAAAGAAAACGATAGCTACAGGCCTCGTAACATTTGTACGGGGTATACCGTAGTGACTGAGGGTGGATGTCCTATGCTCGATTAGCGAGATGGAGTATGGAACCACCAAGTTGGATAATGTATAGACGCCAAATGGGAGAACTTGTCTAAATAGTAAAATAAAGCCAATGAAATTTGAGCCTCAATAGAACCAAAAATCTAGCAAACAAGCGTCAAAAAGACTACTGATCATCGGAAGTCTTTCCATTCCGGGTTTAGTGCCTTTGGCTGTGTTACTCAGCTTGAACACTAGGTGGAAGCTCCGAAGCATTGACACAGCTAAGCTTCACAAGCTGTTTCAAGATAGCGGCAATAGGCCATACAGGAAACTTTCCGTACAACCAAGTAATAAGCCACACAACTGCTTTCAAAGCAAAATCCTTTTCTAGGTGCCCTCCAGTCTCGCGGAATATCGCACGCGCGATAGCACCGCTCACTCCGCCCGATACACACCCTATAATCCCGGATATCCACGCAGAGCAAGTATTCCAACGAAAATGTTGATTTCTCCACCATGCAACGCCTCGTTGGAAGACATAGTCTAAACCAACACCAAAGGCAGCGCCGATAATACAAGAAAGAAGGAAACGACCTGCAACTGCAAGGGCCGCCAGCACGCCTGCAGGAATCTGTATAGCTCTCTGAATCGCACGTGATACATTACCCTGAACAAGAGCGGGTCGGAATCTTACTGAACTATCCCGTTTCACAGCATCTTGTTGCACCACATGCGTCAACTCATGCGCCAGCAGTTCCTTGCCCGCCGCTGAACTAAGGTCATACTGCCCTTCGCCAAAATGGATATCACTGCCGTGCGTAAAGGCTTTGGCTTGAACCTGTTGAGTCAGTTCAGCCGATTCAGTCCCAGTGTGTATCCGTACGGCACCAAAATTGGTCCCAAATTTGGGCTCAAACTCATCTCTGAGTTGATCGGGCAATGGCACACCTCTACCTCGATCGCTGTACAAACGGTTTTCAAAATCTACACTAATTTCAGAACTGCCTGTCTCTTCCTGTTGAAGAGCAGGCTTAGTTCTCACGTTTTCCTCTTCATAATCTTTGCGATGCACCAAGGCACTTGTCTGAAGCTCCACCTCTACTTCATCCTCTATCGGTTGCCTGCGCAGTTCCTCATTTTCACTCTCCAGACAAATTCGCTGGATAGAATGTTTACCATCTGATTGATCTATTGCTTTCGGCTTAGGCATCTGCAAAACTGCATCAGTTATCCAATCTGCTTCCTGCTCGTATTTATCTCCGGGCTGGCTTATCCTGAGGTTTGTCTGTAAAGCACCTGACTTGATCAAACTTTGCACGGCCTGGTTGCCGATAGTCCTTTGAAGAAATAAAATATAGTCTGATGGTGAACTCATTGATTGAGAGTAACCTGGCTTTCTTGATTTAGAAACTGAATTATCTCTCTTTGCATCAGGTTTTTTAACGACTAACTGACTTCTTTCAGCCATTTCATGTCACCATCTATTTATTGTATAAGAGACTATTCATAAATAGCTTTCTCAATTATTCGAAGTTTCCACCAACATACTGCTATTTTTTTGTACTGAACAATTGTTTAATTCAAAACAGGTGCCTAAAGGGAGAACTTTCCCAAATAACATTCAGAAGATTAAGACATGCGCCTCAGTTGAAAAATGGTAGACAATAAAAACATGAGAGTAGCTAAAGCATGAGCAACCGGCGTGATGCCTTGGACTTTAGTTCAAGCGTAGTGACTCGAACGCGCTCGTTTTTAATACTTTGTACTTGATTCTTTAAATGTTTTGCCATTTTGAAGAATCCTTAAATAGCCCCGCTGCCAACAGAACATCTATGAACCTCAAAGACCTCATCCCTCTCCTCGAATCCATCGCACCCCCTTCATTAGCAGAGGATTTCGACACAGGCAGGATCGGTCTCGTCCTCGACCGCGGCGCAGATGTTCGGAAGATCGCAGTTGCGCTTGATCCCACGGATAATGTCTTAAAGGAAGCGGCGAGATTGGGCGCAAATCTCCTCGTCACCCACCACACGCTTATTTTCGACCCTGTGAACCTTATCTCGAAGAAATTATCTGATACACTAAAGACCGCTATTGATAACGATATCTCCATCTATACCATGCACACGAATTACGATAAAGCCGAAGGCGGGGTAAATGATGTGCTCGCAGAATTGCTGGGATTGAACAATATAACACCGCTCGCGCTGGGAAGGATTGGCGAGATAACACCAATGAGCGCAAAGGAGCTTGCTGCTTTTG
>JAYTKX010000166.1:0-31716 GCA_043729865.1 Methanobacteriota archaeon | reverse complement strand
ATCATTTGTAGTAGAGCAGAGAGAGCATAACCATCGAATGGATGAACATAACAGTTACCTCAGGAAAATACTCGAAAAGCTATCAGAAAAATAAAAGGCTATTATGAAACTCCTGGCATTATCAGACCTTCATGGCGATTATTCCCATATTGGAGCGATACGCGATAGTGCAGGGAAATTTGATGCAGTATTGATTGCCGGGGATATAACTGATTTCGGTCCTGATGAGAAAGCGCTGGAACTGCTCGGTATGTTCAAAGAGCCGGTGCTTGCAGTGCCCGGGAATTGCGATAATATCACTCTCCTGGAACTGCTTGATGAAAAAACCATCAGCCTTCACAATTCATATCATATAATGGGAGACATTACCTTCATCGGTCTAGGAGGTTCGAACCCGACTCCATTCAATACTCCTTTTGAACTTACCGAAAAAAGGATCGGTGAATATATTGGCACATTATTAAGTAAATTAAATAATACTGATGATAAAAATAAAAGAATTGTTCTTTTATCGCACGTCCCTCCACGAAATACCACTGACAGATTACCCCAGGGGAATGTAGGCAGTGAAGCGCTTGAGCGTTTTCTGGGTCGTTTCGACCTCATCGTATGCGGGCATATACACGAAGCCCGCGGCAAGATGCTGGTTGGCGGCACGCTTGTAGTGAATCCGGGTCAGGCGTCAAAAGGGCAGGCTGCCATCATTATGATAGACGAAAAAATAACAGTCGAGTTCATTGATACAAAATGATCAAGATCGCAATTTCAGGAAAAGGCGGCGTGGGGAAGACCACGCTCTCAGGCACGCTGGCGAGGCTTCTTGCGCGTCGCGGCTACGACGTCCTTGCTATCGATGCAGACCCGAGCATGAACCTTGCTTCAGCGCTGGGGATAAAAAATCCTCCTCAACCCCTGACCGGGTTTACTGAACTTATCGATGAAAGAGCAGGAGGACCTGCCGGGGTTTTCAAATTAAATCCAAAAGTGGACGACATTGTCGATAAATTCGGCGTGACCGGTCCTGATAATGTAAAGCTGCTCGTTCTGGGCACGGTGGAGCGAGGCGGAAGCGGCTGCATGTGCCCTGCAAGCTCTTTCTTAAAAGCGCTTCTGCGCCATGTGATATTGAAGATCAACAGCGTTGTAATACTGGATATGGAAGCTGGAGTGGAGCATATCGGGCGAGGAACGACCAGAGGGATAGATATCATGCTCATCGTTGTTGAACCGGGAGCAAGGTCGATCGAGACAGCAGGAAGGATAATGGAACTGGCGCGGCAGATAGATATCAGGAAATTCGGGGCAATCATCAATAAAGCCGTGGGGGAGCCAAAAGATATCAAAGATAAGCTTAAGGGCTATGGTATAGATGTATTAGGCATAATACCGTATGACACTGCCCTTGTACAGGCTGATATGGAGAGCATGGCTCCTATAGATAAAGGAGGGGCTGCGGTAGAAGCAATAAAAAATATCATGGATCAATTATCCCTTACACAGGAGTGACGAACATACAGAAACAAGAAAGGATGCCCTGCGGATGCAAATCCATTGATGACCTCCTTGGCGGTGGATTCGAGAGGGGTATAGTAACCCAGATATACGGGGCGTCAGGTACGGGCAAGACCAATATCTGTATCCAGCTCGCAGTAACCGCAGTTAACAGCGGGAAAAAAGTCGTGTTCATAGACACTGAAGGTTTCTCTGCAGAGCGGTTCAGGCAGATAGCAGGCGAGGATGCTAAAAAAGTCGCTGGAGACATAATCATATATGAACCTGCCAGCCTTGACCAGCAGTATTCTGCCATACTCGAACTTGAAAAGATCATGAACGAAAAAATTGGTCTCATTATCCTTGACTCAGCAGCGCTTTTTTACAGGCTTGGACTGTCATCGGATGATTCGAACGATGAGAACATGGCGCTCAGGAGGGAACTTGTTAACCAGATCGGGCTCCTTCACGGAATAGCCAGGAAATACTTTATTGCCGTGGTTATAACAAATCAGGTCTTTAAAGATGTATCCACGGGAGAACTCTGCCCGATAGGAGGGAACGCCCTGGAACACCTCTCAAAGACCATTGTCCTGCTTGAAAAGACCGGAACATCAAAACGCAGGGCAACACTTCGAAAACACAGGTCAAAGTGCGAGGGAACGAACTGCGAATTCATACTGACCGATAAAGGCGTAATATAGTATTTTATTTTCCGCCGCTCATTATTTTTCCAAGGTTCAAAAGGAAATCCTCAATTTTTTTCTTCATTGATCTGGGCGCCTCTTCAGGTTCTGCCATATCGGCAGCAGGCATTACCTTTCTTTCTTCAGATCGGCTTTCATCCATTAGCAGGTACCAGGATAAAAGCTCGGAATATATTATTATCCCGAGAAGAGCTGACCAGAGCATGAGCATTATATGAATATTATTGATAGACACACCCAGATATGAGAATTGCTCAATGGAAAGGAACTGCGCAGAAGGTTCCGGAAATATAAATACAATAGCTACAGGAATAATTATCATTACGATAGCAGAGATAACAGGTGATATGTATATAAGAAGTATCAAAATGACCATTGCGTAAATGAAAAACAGAAGAAATGAAAGATTATCCATTTTTACCTCAACACCCTGGTTATTAAATATGCGATTAACGCAGCGCCTGAGACTATCCCTGCGATCGCGATGAACGATGTGATCATAAACAATACTAAATCAGACGGCGCAACATTTAAAGGTTTTGTACTTTCGCTCTTTTCAGGTCGTGTCTTCTCGACCATCTTCCCGGATTCAATGGTATTGGACATAGCGTTCCTTGTAACACCGCGAATATCCATGTATGATGCTTCTGCAGCAGGAAGGTTTTCTATTTCCCCCTCTAGATCGTAACTGATGACCGACTTTTCACTGCTCTCCAGTTTCCCTGACCATGTCGTTACACCGCTTAACACTGTTTGCCCGGAAGGAATATTATCCGATATTGTTACCTGGGCAGGTCTGTCACCGGCATTGACGGTTTCGAGATGCACGATAGTTTTGCTTTCATTGTACTCCACTGATTTGGTCATTGTAAGAAATGGCATATGCATTGTAATTTTTACTCTTTTTGAGGTTGCTGTTCCTCCGTCCCATTGGGCTGTGGCAGATGGGAGGAAATACAATCCCGGTCTCGGAGGCGTCACATTATATTCAAGGATCATTGATTTTTTGGGTTTGATATCCATATCCCATTCCAGCGGTTTTGCAGTAAACTCATCAGGTATCATATCACGTATGTGTACTGATGTATTGCTCAGTCCTGAATTGTAAATATACAGCAATACTTGCACGTTTTCATCGTCGGTATCTACAGGAACTCGCTTTATTATGGCTATTTCAGGGGTGATAGAAATATCTTTACTTGCATAGATGACGTGGAAATTACCTTTATAATCCCTGACCTCCAGCTTTGCATTGATGGTCAATGTAGAATTCATGGGCTGTCGGGTTATTATTGACTGAAATGTTCTCTCACCGGAAAAATCGGTCACTGAGAAATTGACTGGTACTATGTCTACAACCGGGCTGCTCTCTACAGTCATACCTATCACGTTAAGCGTAAAATCACTTATTGCCTTTATTGACACCGGGATCGGCTCATCAGGAAAGTATTCATCCTTATCTGTATGAAGTTCGACTTTAACGAAGGGAAATACCTCTGTCTTATAATCAGGCAGCTTATTCGTGAAAAAATCAATATCTATAAACCCGGTTCTGTTAATATTCGTGATACTCATCCTGAAAGTCTCAAAATATTTTTCGCCGCCAGTCAAAAACTCCTTTTTTTCACTCCAGCTCTTGTTTGAAATAGTCAGGTTTACTGAATCCCTGCCATAAGTATCTATCACGAAGGAATAATTTTCGATCTCAAATGATTCACCCCATTTTAATTGCGTTCTTTTCAGGAACCTCCAGAATTCCTTATTTTCAAGTTTACTTATGGATATCCACGAGTATTCCCCTCGTATCCCGATAAGGGTTATGCTGATATTATCATAATTTTTTACCTCGTTTATCGCAAAGTTGCCAGTTCCTATAAGCACGTTGTTCTTATAAACACTGATCGAAGATGCGGTATTCTCCAGGGCTGTAGCTTTAATGAGGTAGTTATCGAATGACAGGGAATCATTATACCCGATAAATCCCGATGACTTTGCCGTCCAGAGAGCATCAACCGCAGATACGGCAGGAATTAAACCTGCTATTATGAAACATATTATTATAAAATATATTACAATTTTTATGTTCATTATACATTAAATTGAATTCAATTGGTTTAAACTTTTTCTTTATAGTAGAAAATACCCCGAAAAACAGGGAGAGTATATATACTTCAAAGAAATATATAATAATAAGGTACTAAATGATATAACTTCATTGTATATGATTATATTTATAAATTACAATAATTAGGGAGAATGCCATGTTTGAAGATTTATCAGGTAAATTTGGAAAATTGAAGATGCCTGAAGGTTCGCTGATAAGGAAGCTCGAGAGAATTAAAAAGAGCTCAGAAACACCTGGTGGAAGGGGAGGATCAGCTACTTTATTCCCTGATGTGATAGAACAGCTAAGAAGGGCGCCTGAAGAGATCTCAAGAAAGATAGAAGAGGTCGTAAGCGCAAAAACCGAGTTGATAAAAGCCAATTCAGAAGCCGTCAAAAACCTCGAAGCCCAGATGCTCAAGATAGATCAGTCGGTTTCCTCGAACAAAAAGGGTACTGAAGAGTTCAAACAGAGACTGGATAAGATAGACGAGACCGTCCTGGAGCTATTATCATTATATGAAGTCGTCTCAAGCACTGTGAACCCATTCATTGGTGACAAGAACAACCCGATAAATGAAAAAATATCTGAGATCGAGAAGAGGATCGAAGAGGTCAGTCATAAAACCCCGGAAGTACCTCCGAACCTGATGGTGGACTTTGAAACTAAATTTATTAATTTTAATGAAAAACTCGAAGAACTCAAAAAGACCGTTGAATCAAAAGCCATTGACGAAAACGCCCTTGTTGAAAAAGTGGTAGCAATGGTCGTTGAGCGGATCAAACCCCAGCCAAGGCAAAGACCAATGCGGGCAGGGATGCCGATGGCATACCAGATACAACAGCCATTGCAGCAGGCACAACAGCAACCCCAGGCACAGCCATTCCAGGCTCAGCAAACTGCCCATTATGCGGTCGCACAGCAGACTGCTCCCCAGTATTTCGAGGAAGATGAGGGAATGGAGGTAAGGCTTTCTTATCTTGATAACAGACCGGAAACATCAATAATCCTCCTTAACTGGATCGAGTTCCTTATGGAGAAAGTTGGGCGAAACAACCTGTTCGATGTGCTTGAATATTATATCGAGATCGGATGGATAAGCGAGGAAGTCAGCTCAAAGATGATGGCATACGCAAGCGGGATCGATTATTTTGTAGAGAGACCTTCATGGAAGCTCCTGCCCGAAGACCACACAAAATCCCTTCTGTTCATAGAGCAGTTGAGGGGTAAGAAAGTGGATAAGATGCTATTCTCAAGGCTTGAACGGGATGTAGAGAAGATCATCAGAAGCAGCAGTGAAGTCACGGTGCATTGACTTTTTTTTTATTGTGCGCCTGATTTTCAGATTACTTGAAATTAATCTGAATTCCCATCGGCTGATAGGAGCATGAGATCATGCTTGGCTGGAGTCAATAACCCCGTTTTCGAAAAACGGGGCATCCCGGCGCGGGTGCATGAGGGTAGTTAAAGGTCATTCGTTGTTATAAAAACTAAGAACTAAAAGGGGCACGGAGTCAATACGCTAAGGAGTGGTTATTTCAGTTAGTCAATCCAATCTAATTGCTTATCTATAACTGCCAATGCTGGATTCCCCTCTGCCTTAATGCGCTGTGCATTGTGTCTACCTTTCGTTGAAATTCTATTAGGTCCATGGAATCTCTCAAACTCGCAGATTATCTTTTTGCCTTGTACCGCGTCGCCAACTTTGTAAAGTACCGTCATTCTCTTTCCTTTAAATGCCCTTCATCTTTGAGTTTTTCTATCACTTCGCAAAGCGTCTGTAAATCAATTTGCAGGTTCTCTGAAAGTTCACTAATAGACGCAGTACGATTGTCCCTCATATACGCAGATAACATCTCTTTTGCCTGATCAAAAAGAATAGGTTCTACGAAGAGTTGCTGAACAGGCGGATTCATTAATCGTATAAGATGTTCCATATTCCTATTTAATGTATCGATTTTCATGCCAAGCGTAGAGAGTTCTTCGGTGTTTCTCCATAAATCATGTTGAGGGGATAAATTATAAGTTGTTTTTCTTTCAACGGTTTCAACTGTAACTGCACTTCCTGATCCAGAGGTGTTCCCTAATAAGATATAATCATTCTTTTCTTCCATTCTCAATCCTCCTCAATAAGGGTAATAATAGAGGTCACCTTATTGCCAATATTTTCACTGAACTCCATTACTTTTCCCATATCTTCAGACCTATACACTGTTGACACATAATACTCTTTGTCTGATTTTGTAAGCCTTGGTTGTATCTGAATATCAAACCAATTTCTTGAAGAAGGTAATAAATTATTTGGCACAAGATGGATTCCAAATAGTGTTGATTCACTTCCAAGCACTTTAGAGAATTTATCGAAAATATCCGGTCTGAATTTGCTGAAGGCATCTATAGGACTTTTGTCTGTAATCACAATGAAATTCCCCGTAAATTCCATGAAATCCAAATCAGATTCGAAATTAATATTGAAATCATCTTGCGATATTGAAATCAAATCTTTCATTATTTGTACGAATTTTTCATTAATACCTTCTACCGCTAATAGTTTTTTTTCATTGTTCGTTTCTATCAAGCACCCATCTTTCATAGCTAAATGACCGCTTACGTAAGCCCTCGGTCCTGGAGGTATCTCTGGTAATGGTTGCATTGAGTAATTTCTTTTTTTCAATGAGTCCGGGAAATCTGGATGAACAAAAGGATGAAACAATAATTTATGCACTATAGCAAGTCTATATTTCAAAGGTTTTATTAGCATTAATTAACTCCTTAATATTTTATCTAACTTATTGTTCTCCCTGTGTTACCAAAATCTTCCTTTTCTAAGACTTCATTTCTTTTTGAGATAATATATTTTGCTATTATTTCCCGGAAAAATTGTGATAACGTGCCCATATTTCAGCGCCACGATTGTTATACGGGGTTCAAGACGTTTTTATGATGCACATGCCACCTATCGTCCGCATTCACTACGGTATACCCCGTACAAATGTACGAGGCATGTAGCGTTTTTCTTATTTATCTCTATTATACTCATATACATATTGCTCACGAATATATTTTTCCACGACATCCCATCCATTCCCAACACTTCCATGGAAACAGCTCGGAGCCCAGAGATGATCTCCACACTGAAGGTGGGGAAATTCTTTCCTTAAAATCCTGCTCGAAACTCCTTTTATCTTCTTTGCAATGTAACTCAAAGAATACTTCGGAGGATATTTGAAGAAAATATGCACATGGTCGGGGTTGACAGCTATTTCTATGACCTGAATATCCATCTCTACACCGCAAATATAAACTCATGGCAAGCGACGCGAAAGTATTTTTGTCAACTTCAAGTAAGCCCTGCCATCACAATAAAAGATGCCTCTGCCAGTATTGCAGAAAGCCATACCATACCCACGAAATGAATATAGCAATTGAACAGGCTTCCACCGTCCACAGCCCTCAAAAGTATGGCTGAAAGGAAAGAGTGACCAACCATCATCGACATAAGCAGCAATGCCAGGAAATTGATGTCCATCACAGAGCCCAGAGATAGGATCGAAGTCATGCCCGGGGGTATATCAGTGCCGGCGAATATATTTATAAGCATC
The DNA here is from genome assembly GCA_043729865.1 of Methanobacteriota archaeon. GTDB lineage: Archaea > Halobacteriota > Methanosarcinia > Methanosarcinales > Methanoperedenaceae > Methanoperedens. Next base: position 23,812 of record JAYTKX010000166.1, on the reverse strand, counting down.
TTGACTATCGCAAGCGTAAGGAACATGGTAAAAGCAATACCTCCTGTTAACCCATAGACTTCTCCTACGAGGCTTGTAGCGAGTGAATAGCGCAGTTTTCTCAAAGATACTAATTTCATGAAGTTATCTCCCACGATTTCACCTATCAGTTCAGGTTTTCCTCCCTTGTCTATGCCTTCAGCGAATATTGTCCCGAATCGTTCGATAAGATTGCTGCCTGTGCCTGCTGCGAAATAGTTCCATGACATTATTTTATTGATCCTTGTCTCAAGCCGCTTATATAGTTCCTTGATATCCGGGGTCAGGGGACCGAAATCATGATACGTCAGGTTGCGCAGCGAATCCCTGATTATTCCGCCCCGCGCGCCTGCTGTGGAACCGAGAGCTCGAACGAAAGCTGAGAAATTGTCGTCTTTGCGTTTTATCAATTCTTCTTCTTTCCTTGCATAATAACCTGTTAATGCAAAAGGGGTAAGGGCTATTGCTATCTTGAAAGTAATAGGAAGCGCTTCTCCAAAGAGCATCAGAAGGATGGATATTAGCATGACGCCGATTATCGAAACAGGGAAGGACATGCGTATGATCCTGTCGGCTCCGGTCTCAATTCTCAGGGTATGCCATATCTTATCCTTTGGGGATTTGCTTTTCATGACATAAACAAGGATACCTTCCGCGCCAAGAAAAGTCACTATTGAACCTGCCATAAGAATGCCGGGTTCCATGCCTGTGATTATTGGCATTATCAGGGATATCGAGGTAAGGAAGATCAAAGCGGTCATCATAGCAACGAATATCTCTTTCGTCATCTGGATCTCTCCAAGCGATTTCTTGTACATGGTGTCAAATTCGTTCATGACGACCTTCTGCTCTGTCCAGATGAATTGGTCAAATGGTTCACCAGCTTCTGAAGAGTGCGCAAGCCTGTCAAGAAAATCCGCAAAAATAGGGGACGGCGTCCTCTTTGAAATGAACCTGCATGCCTGGGAAAGGCTGAAGTTCCAGTCATTCATCAATGTATATATCTTTCCAGTTTCAGTAGCAAGATATCCATATGCAGCATTTATAGAAAGCTGGCGGAGAACTTCCTTTCGCGCCATGTTGGAAGCTGCAAGCACTCCCATATGTGTGATGTAATAATGCATGTTCACGTCTATCTGGCTTCTTTTGGTCCCCAACACAGTAGAGGGATAAAAAAGCGCCACTCCTATAAAGAGCACAGGCACCAGCAAAAGCACGTAGGTGAAAACTCCTGTTATGAGGTCTGGAACAAGCAGGAACATGACAATAGGAAAGAATATACCCATGGATACGATCGGCAGGGCTATCTTAACGAGATATTGCCGCTGTGTCATTTCCATGCATTCAAAAGCTTTCTTGAACATGTTTCACCTATATACTAAACGGAAGACCTTCAACGCCGCCTCTCTCGAAAGCCCATATTATATCTTTAACTTTATAATAATCTGTAATATTCTGTTCTACCATTTTTTTAAGGATCTTTGCGCGTAATTCAAGCTCAGTATATATCTTCTTTTTATCAGCATAACCGAGTTTATGAGCGATCAGATTCTCAAGGATATAGCTGTTATTCAATCCCCTGAAATGATGCACATCATGGAGAGGATCCCATTGGAAGACAGCTCTTGTAATAACACCCTTTGATTCTTCCATGTACCCCTCTATCTCTTCAACCGATACGCATCTGCGCAGGAACACTCCCTGCCTGTAGACAGCCTGCAATATGATAACAACATGAAGGTTATCAATGAATGTGACAGGGACCTTGATCGGATCACCCGTTATCCTCTGTATGAGCTTTTTTACAGATGAAGCATGGAATGTTGCCATGACCGAGTTGCCTGCCTGCATCGCCTGGAATGCCACGGCTCCCTCCACGCCCCTTATTTCACCCACTATCACGTATGTTGGACGGGAGCGCAGCGCCAGCTTAAGCAGGGTGAACATATCCACCTGAGAGCTTTTGGGGCCTGTCTCACGCGTGATCATTTGCTGCCATACCGCCTGCGGAGCTGTTACTTCTGCCGTATCTTCGACGCTGTAAATCTTGCCTGTTGAATTGACAAAAGGCATTATCGAGTTAAGAGCAGTGGTCTTTCCGCTTGCGGTTTCTCCACTTACGAAGACATTCATCCCGTTCTCAAGGCAAAGCCAGAGGTAAGCTCCGATCTCTGCGCTGATGCTGCCCCACTTTATAAGCTGCGTGACGCTTGTAGGGATTGCGGCGAATTTCCTGAGCGTAAAAGAACTGCCGCGCCTGCTCACTTCACGGCTGTAAATGATATTGATACGCGATCCGTCCGGGAGCGCGCCATCTGCTATGGGTCTGAAATCACTTACAGGTCTTCCTATTCGCTCGCTCATCACCCTCATCCAGTCATCGATCTCTTCATCTGAAGTAAAATGGACATTTGTCTCCAGCATTCCGAGGACCTTATGGACAACGAAAATACTGTGTTTGCCTATACTGTGAATATCTTCAAGATATGGGTCCCTGATAAGGGGTTCGATTATGCCGTGACTTACTATGTTGCGGTCTATGAAATATTTTATTTTCCTGAACTCATCTTCTTTGAGCGAGACTTTTTCCTTGTTCCTTGTTGGTCTCCCTATAACTGCCATTTTATCCAGGAGTCTATTGAAATGTTCCCTGAGTTTATCAGGCGTATCTGCTGCAAGTTCCTCTGGCGTTCGTTTCAGTACCATCCCCAGCAGTATCTGGTATTTTTCCTGCTCGTATGGCGTTAATTCAGGTTCGATAGCATAATACTTTATCCCGATCTTCTCAGTCCCATATAAATGAATAAAGATCGGGTCACCTACCGGATAGATGACATTAATATTCTTTTTATCTATATCTCTTGAAAGCTGGGGAATGAACGAAGGTAGAACTCCGGTCTGCTCCTGGAACTTCCGGAGGTATATTCCAAGATGCGGATTATTCTTAATAGCTTCTTCCAGTTCCATTGTACCTCAGACGGGGAAGGGAAGCCCCTCCAGCCCGTATTCCCTGTATGCCTGCACTATTTCGAACGTTTCTGTAAAATCAAATATCTCGTGTTCTACCATCGCATTGAGAACTTTCGCCCTTTTGAACAACTCATCGTATATCTTCCTTTTATCCTTGTAACCCTGCCTTGCTGCGATCTTTTCTTCAAGGATAAAGCTGTTATTCAATCCCCTGAACTCGTGTTTATCTTCTGCGGGATTCAACTGGAAAACAGCCCGCGTCACCACGCCTCCTGCTTCCTCATAATACCCTTCAAGTTCTTCTATGGCAAGGATCCTCCTTATGAGAATGCCTTCTCTGTAATATGCATGAAGCACAACACAGACGTTCAGGTTATCTATGAATGTGACAGGGACGCTTATCGGGGCGCCGATGAACCTCTGTATCATCTTTCTTACAGATGACGCATGGAATGTGGAAATCACAGGATGTCCTGTCTGCATTGCCTGGAATGCCACTGCGCCTTCTATGCCCCTTATCTCGCCTACGATGATATAATTGGGACGCGAACGCAGAGCGGCTTTCAGGAGAGTGAACATGTGAACCTGCGATTCTTCTGCGCCTTCCTCTTTGGTCGCAAGCTGCTGCCATACATCATGGGGGGGTGTGACCTCTGTGGCGTCCTCTGCGCTGTATATCTTGGCTTTGGGATCGATGAAAACAAGTATTGCGTTCATGGCGGCTGTCTTTCCACAGGCTGTTTCCCCGCACAGGAACACGCTCATGCCGTTCTCAAGGCAGAGCCACAGATATGCCGCTTCTTCTGCGCTCATTGTCCCGAACTTGATGAGCTGGGTTATGCTCAACGGGGTTTTTGTGAATTTCCGTATCGTGAATGAGCTGCCGCGGCGGCTGATGTCGTCGCTGTATGCTATCGCGATACGCGAGCCGCTGGGAAGTGTGCCGCCTGCTATCGGGTTTGCGTCTCCTATGGGGCGTCCTATGCGTTCGCTCATAGTTCGCATCCAGTTGTCAAGCGATATTTTTGAATCAAACTTTATATTGGTCTTAATATTGCCGAATATTTTGTGGACGAGAGAGATCGGATTCAGTCCTACGCAGTGTATATCCTCAAGGTATGGGTCGCGGAGAAAGGCTTCAACAGGTCCGACATCAAAAATGTCCCTTACTATCAGATATTTCAGTTTATCATACTCTTCCTTTGTAACCCGGATAATTGAAGACGCAAGAGACCTTTTCTTAAATGCTTCCACCTTAATTGTCTCGTCAAGGAGTTTTAGAACTGTTTCTCTCAGGTTATCTTTGGAGGTGACGCGTATGCCTTTCTCAAGCACCTGGTCAAGAACTGCTGCGTATAACTCTTTTTCTTCTTCCTTAAGCTGCGGTTCGATGACAATATAGTCGATATCCTTATTGTGTTCTCCATAAATATGTATGAATACAGGGTCTCCTACCGGATATATGATATTGGGGGTTTTATCAAGGGACATCTCGCGGGGTATACTGGTGGTAACAAATGACGGGATGTTTGAGTGTTCTTTCTGGAAATTGATAATATAATCAGAAAGGACCTTGTTGTTTTTCAGGGCTTCTTCGAAATCAGTTTCCATTTCCATCACGACACGGATGCGATCTCGACAACAAGACCCACGTTCGATTCTATCCTGAATCCTATCATGCTCTCGACCGATGCGGCTGCGCCTGTGAACTTGTTTACGATAATGGTTCTCTTGATGTTGCTGCCAAGCGTGCTTATTTTAAGCGTCAGGTTTATATCGGCGGAAGATACGAATTCCGTATGGATGCGGGGTTCGAGTTCTGAGGGCTCAATAGAAAGAATGATCGTTTTGCTTACTCCGGTCAACCTCTTAAAAAAAGATATCAGTTCAAGCCCTTTCTCCATGTTCACGCTGTGTTTAATAAGAGAGGAGATGGTGTCTATTATGATAACATCGTTTTTGAAAAGCGCTTCCGCATTTCTTAGCCGTTCAATGAAGTCAAGCCTCGGCGCAGATGGGTCAATGAGTGATAGAACCGGGATATATAGCAATTTCTTCTTTAAAAGGAAACTGGATATGTTGTAGCTGAGTGAATACATCTGGTTGATGAAGCCCTTGGTGGTCATCTGGGTCGAGATATACGTCACCGAAGAGCCGTTCTCCATGAGCCCGTAAGCAAGGCGCTGGCATACCGTGCTTTTTCCGCTGCCGCTGCCTCCTTCTATCACTACTATTGAGCCAGGGGGGAAACCGCCGCCAAGTTTCCTGCACAGTTCATCGCGGGCAAGGTCAAAGGAACGTATACCTGTTATCATAAATATCACTTCCTAAAAGCCATTGTGTCGAATACACCGTTCCCAGCCACCACGCGCACGGTATGGTCGCCTGACGATAGAGCGGGGTTCATGAAGGTGGAGTAGTTCAGCATCAGGACGTAGGTCGGAGACCAGGTAGTTCCGCCCTCCATGACACTATAAGTTAGGTTCTTTGTGTAATTCCCGTCCACGAACATATTGACCGAGGATGGATCGAGTATTGATTTCCCGGTATTTTTTACGAAGAAGCTGTAATTGTTATTTGGAAACGGTATCACTGCAGGATCATTGATGATGGTGATGTCGGTCTTTAACTGGTCTGCCAGTGACTTGCTGCCCATGCCGTAAGAGGCAGAGATGCTCTGCACGTTGGTTGTTACAACTCCGATGACACCCACGGCTATCACGATGGCTGCTATGAAGAATATCAGATGGGTTATTGATTCGCCGGGCATGATTTTTTTTCCTATATAATTTATTTAACACAAGGTTTATCAGTTGTTTGCGGCCAGCAGTATACTGTCATTGACTGTATTCCCATGTTTCCTATATTATCAACAGCAGTCAAGAAAAAAGAAGCCACCGGACATGGCGGAGTGCATGGAGATGGATAAAATGTAGAATTAATGTTTCCTGGTAATATGGTAATATTTATTAAATTTGGATCAGGACATTGTCCAGAAAATCCATTAGAATTAGACTTATACAAGAGGTAATAAGCTATTCCATCATCATCTGTTGAATGGGTCCAACCAAAACTATAACTTTCATTACCATTTGTCTCACCCCAAAAATTAGATGGAGATGTTGGTGCGATTGCTTTAATACCATTGTTTGTCACCGCTTCCAATCTTAAAGGATAATTCATATCTGAACTATAAATAAAAATATTTGGAGCAAGCATAGTTGAATTTGTCAATGGCGTCCATACTTGACCAGTTATGACATTAAAAGACACGTAAGATGTGTTATAAAATATAGTGGATTTATTTGGATTTAAAACTATACTACCATTATTTTTTACGGTTAGATTGAGGGTATAAGGTCCATAACCACCACTGCCTGTAGTGTACAGACCAGATCCACTAAAACAAGTATTGACAATAGTAATTCCTGTCTGCATCTTTCCTCCCTCCCTCTCTGCATAAGCATTCTCAGCCAATAGCGGCGCCTCCTGGCTGTCTTTTGACATCCCATAATTCGCAGACAGCGCTATCGATACAGACAACAACAGCAGAACCACGAACATTATCACAGCATATCCCATTATTATCGCCTACCTGAGCCTGTAATCCGACACCCCATTTTCACTCGTGATCTTTATCCTGTCGCCAGCATTGACTGACACAGGGATGGTTATGTTAGTGCTGTTTTGCGGCACCCACACGTTCCCTGTCGTTGCAACAGTGTAATTGTACGGATTTCCGTTGATGAAGACGTTCATTGCGCTTGCGTTAAGCGTATACTTACCTGTGTTCTTTACTGTGAGGTTCAATTGAGTTGTGGTGTTGGTCATATTCATTATCGTAATGTCGGTCTGCATCCTTGCCTTTTTTATTATATCCTTTTCATACTGTGCGTTTTTTACAAAACTATTAGAGTACTCAAACGATGCGTAGGTGGTAGTACCGATGGTTAGAAACCCTACAAATATCAAAGCGATCACAGCTGATGTTTCTGCGCCCATGGTTCGAATCCTCTAATATCATTATTATTATTATAGTTATAATAATGTATGCATTGACTTAAAGATTTCGATAAAAAGAAGAAAATATAGGAAAAAAATAAAAAAGGCGATATACTTTTTAGGGATATATCGCAACAGTCGTACCGCTGAAGCCAGGGAGTGTTATTGGTAAGTTGTAAGTAGCTCCCTTTTCAGGCGTCAATGCAAGCGTCATAGGTTTCTTCTGCTGAAGGGTCAAACCGGATGAACTAGTAACAAGCATGTCAAGCCTTGCAAGTGCACCAGCCTGAAGTGTCGGACTATCTAAATCGCTGAAGTCATAGGTTACGTTCGCAAGAGCCGTGCCTTCCTGCCTCAGTGCATATACTTTGAATCTGTTTGCTGATAAGGTTGAATTTTTCGTGTAATTGAAGGTGCTTGTTTGTACTTTTACCAGAAGCTTACTTAAATCAAGATCTGAACCACCTGCTGCAACCTTGATCGTTATATTTAGATAGGTCAGTAATGACCCACTTGCGACACCATCAACTGCCTCCACAACAATATTCTCACCTATCGCCGCTGCAGCTTCTTTCGTGGTGGATGTACTCTTTGATTGCATCACACCTGATGTCTGGATGAGCACAGCAGCCGCAACAGCAGCCACAAGCACCATTGCGATGAAAATGATGAGTGTGCCGACGCCGGCTTGTGCCTGTTCGTTCCGTGTTATTGTTTTCATATTGTTTGGCCTCCGTTTAGGTTGTTTGTGCTCATGATGATTATGAGCATATTACTCTATGAACATAATTATATTTATAGTTAATGGTTGTAAATTCTCAACAGAGAACGAAATTACATAAAAATGAGGCGTTTAAATCATGTAGAGCCTGAACCGATGTTATTCCCTTATAAAGGGGTTAACTCTTAAAGTTAAGCAGGTATCCGTTCTATGATGTGTTCGAGATCTTTTACCTTCTTATAATATGTCGAGGTGGACCGAATGAAATCAGCAGCGATCAAGCCTTTATGGGTAACTATATAATCCCCGTGACCCACCTTCCGCGCCAGCCCCTCAAGCTGGAACACGGATTTCATTTTTCCGCCTATGCTTCCCCTGTCCGCTATCTTATCAGTGTACTCCCTTATTTCTGAGAATCGCGTTACGTTATCTTCCCCGTTCCTGGCAAGGACGAACAGAATAAGCCTGAACTGTATATCACCGGGACCTGTGGTTATCCCCATGGATTGATAGAATCTTGTGACTTCCTGCTCAAATTCGATATCGATATCCATGAATCACCCTCACTCATCTTCATTCTCGAAATCCTCAAGCTCTGTCTGCGATACGCCAAGCCTTCTATCCATCATTTCAAGCTTCCTGTCGAATGATTCGGAAAAGTATGAAAAATAGCCAAGCACGACCCCTATGAAAATAAATATCCTGGAAGCCATCTGCATGGCGCCTGTTGGGGCTATGTTGTCAAGAAGCATGAAATCAAAGATCAGGGAGATTGCTACAAGTGAAAAAGCTATCCTGTTCTGAAGACGCCTGGGGACGCGCTGGAGCAGTATCAGAAGCAGAAGACCAAGTATCATACTGGTCGGGACAATGAACAAACCTGAGAGATAGACGTTTACAGTGATATTGCTGTCTATCTCAAAGGTGGAGCCCCATTCGTCCGTGTATGGACCGATTATCCCAAAACCGAACAGCGCAATGAGGTATATCGAGCCGAAGATGAGGAAGACCGTTGCTACTCCTGTACTGATCCGGTGTTCTCCAAGAATTATGTAAATGATAAAATAGACAAGTGGGACTGAGATAATTGCAAATGGGATAGAGCCTATATAGTAAAGGGCGGTTTCAACTTCAATGAAATTGCCATACGCTGCAAGCGTCCTCAGTCCGGCAAACAGAAAAAACGCTCCAACAAGCGACCAGAATATTATGAGGGCATTCAGGGTAGGTATGCTCTCCTCTCTCTGCCTGTTCTTATTCTGATGCAGGGTTACCGCGAAAGCGAACGTGGCAAGCACGATGGCAAAACATACGATCGCATTCAGTATAAGCCCAAAACTCATTTAAATATCCTCGGTATTTTAGCCCTCAATATCTTAATTCCGCCTTAATGAATTTATTACATTTATATATTTACCATTAAGTATTTATACTTTTTCTGAAATATCAAAAGGGTTATAAGACCCGACCACATTAAAAAACCTCTAAATCATAATCAAGTGAGGATATTTATGAAAGAAAAAATCGGAATACTTGCACTCGGGCACGGCAGCAGGCACCCGCACAATAAAGATGTTGTCAACGGAGTTGCAAACCTTATAGCTAAAAAATATAGTGACGTGGTCGTTCGCATTGGATTTATGAACATGAACACCCCAACCATGAAAGAAGGTCTTGAGGCTTTCAAAGGCACTGGCGTCTCAACTATTGTCGCAGTCCCTATCTTCCTGGCTCACGGCGTGCATACAATGGAAGATATCCCAAAGATACTGGGCATAAGCCGTGATTCGAGAAAGACCACAATAAAGCTTGATGGAAAGGACGTGGATCTTGTCTATTCCGAGCCGCTGGGCATTGACGAACTGGTGGCAGAACTGGCTTTCAAGAGGGCGCAGGAAGCCCTGGCATCCGATTAATGCTCAATAATTCCCGGGCTGCCGTACTTGACCTTACCCACGGCGGCGCTGTAATTGCCAGAAAATTAAAGAACATCGCGGCGTCAGTTACCGGGGTTGATGTTTACAATACGCTCAGTTCTGATGAGCTTCAGGCACTGGAAAACGCGGGCATAAGGACATCGCAGGTACCCCTCAATGCCTGTGATTTCGATATCATTATCGCGCCTGTTCACCTTGATCCCGGTTATCCGATGCTCGTCGAAGCGGAAAAAAATAATATTCCTGTCGTATCTCATCATGCCGCTGTGGGAGAGATCTTATCAGGCAGGCAAACGGACAAGACCATAATCGAAATAACGGGAACAAGAGCAAAGACCAGCACCGCGCTCCTTCTGGCAGAGATGCTGTCTGGAGAAAAGAAGGTAGTTTCGCATACAAGCCGGGGCGTGGAAGACTGGAGCGCCAGGCGAATCATTAAAAAAGGATTGAGCATCACCCCTGCCAGCATCCTTCTTGCGGTGGAGGCGGTTGATGAAGAAGGGATAAAGCCGGATGTAATTATATTTGAGGTATCACTCGGCGGGACTGGCAGCGCTGATATCGGCGTAATCACGACGATAGCTGATGATTATAAGATCGCTAACAACACAGGGCTTGCAAGCGATGCAAAACGAAAAATGATACTTGATGCAAAACCGGGGAGCGCTCTTGTTATCAATCATGATGCCCTTAGGTTCTTCGGAGCGTGCAGGAGGGATGTCAATATAATTTCGTTCTCAGATTCCATAAATGCCGCAGCTAACGTGTATTATGAGAATTTGAGCGCCGAAGGGGGAATTATTGCGTATTATATTGACGACAGGCAGGGAAAGATAGCGGTCAGCGCATCTGTGGAATACGACATTATCTCGTATAAGACCGCATTCGTTTGCGCAGCCGCGGTGGCGCTTGCTATGGATATCAAGCCCCAGTCGATCGAGCGGTCGCTTCGCAGATTCAAAGGCGCACAGGGGCGAATGAGAAATATCTCCCTGGCAGGAAAGACGCTTATCGACAATTCCAATTCCGGCTTGACCATCAAGAACGCAGAAAAAGCGCTTGAATATGCGAAGTCTGAGAGCGGGCGTATTGTCATGGTACTGGGAGAAGAGGCAAAAGAGGTATGCGAAGGGCTTGACCCTAAAGGTGTCGAGCGGTTCATTGATAAGCGCCTTGATGAACTTCATGCGCTTGTCCTTGTGGGAGAAAGGATGAAGCCTCTTGTAAGTAAGAATATTAATAAGATATATCATGCAGGGAATCTATCTAAAGGTATAGAGCTTGCACAGCAGCTTACACGTGAAAAGGATATTATCGTATCCTGCGTAAAGTGCTTCAGATGATTATGGAAAGACTGGATAGACCTATCAGGCATGTGAAAATAACCCGTGACATGACGGTGAAACAGCTCGTGAATTCTTTTTCAGGCGCAGCTTTCGGGGCAGGGAGGCTGTCCGAGGCTGTGGACATATACAGGGAAATGGTTAGCGACAATGAATGCACGAAGTTCTTCGGGCTGGCAGGTGCCATGGTCCCTGCGGGAATGAGGCAGATTGTAAGCGACATGATACGGGACGGGGACATAGATATTCTTGTCACCACAGGAGCGAACCTCGTCCATGACATCATAGAATCCCTGGGGCTGCATCATTACAAAGGAACGGATGCAGTCGATGACGTGGAGCTAAAACAATGCTCGATCAACCGCATCTACGACGTCTTCCTGCCAGAGGAGCATTTCGCAAAGCTTGAGGAGAAGCTCCAGCCGATATTCAGGGAGCTTCCGGATAAACTATCGATAAGTGAGTTCCTTTCGCACATAGGAAGCAAACTGGATGATGATAATTCCATATTGAAAAGCGCATACGACAAGGACATACCGGTCTACTGTCCGGCGATCCAGGATTCGATAATAGGTTTGCAGGCATGGCTGTACAGGCAGACAAATCCGCTCAACGTGGACGTATTTGCAGACATGAAGGGATTGATAGACCGGTGCTATGAAGCAAAGCGCGCCGGGGTGTTCATAGTTGGCGGCGGAGTGCCCAAGAACTTTATACTGCAGTCCATGCTCGTTACGCCAAAGTCTTTTGATTATGCGATACAGCTCACCACGGACAGACCTGAGTCCGGAGGACTTTCCGGCGCGACGCTTGATGAGGCGCGCTCATGGGGAAAAGTAGGGGAGAACGCGCGGTCTGTGACCGTGTATTCTGATGCGACCATCACGCTGCCCATTATAGTGGCGGCGACAAAAAGCGGGCGATGACATGCAGAGGAAGAAAAGGCTGATCGCCGCTCTGGACGTGACAGACAAATCCCAGGCGCTCTCAATATCCAAAGAAATAGAATTCTACGTGGATGCCATTAAAGTAGGCTATCCCCTTGTACTGGAATCAGGACTGGGGATCATTGGCATGATAGCAGAATTCGCGCCTGTGATAGCTGATTTCAAGGTGGCTGACATCCCGAACACGGACCGGCTGATATGCGAGGAAGCGTTCGAAGCAGGAGCCAGCGGGGTCATTGTGCATGGATTCACGGGGCGCGACAGCCTTATGGAATGTGTTAGAACAGGAGAAGAGCATCACGGGGATATCTATGTTGTTACGGAAATGAGCCATCCTGGGGCACTTGATTTCCTGCAGCCTGCGGCTTATGAGCTTGCTCGCCTGGCTGTTGAATGCGGCGCTACGGGTGTTGTGGCGCCTGCTACGCGCCCTGAACGATTAAAGGAAATACGCAGCATAGTAGGTAATATGACGATCATATCACCCGGCGTGGGAGCGCAGGGGGGAAGCGCAGCAGAAGCGATACGGGCAGGAGCGGATTATGTTATTGTGGGACGGAGCATTTATAATTCAAAAGCTCCTGGAATAGAAGCTGAAAAAATAGCCCGTGAGATCGAAAGTGCCTGTGATGATAAAACATAGCTGATAAATGATGAACCCTATGAGTACTGATGGCGTGAATCTATATATAGATAAGTCTATAGATGACGATTTCAAAAAGGCTATTTTTTCAGCTTCTATTTCCCGGCAAATAACCTTGGATAATATCGATTGCCTTGAATATCCACTGTTAATCAATTAATTTGAATGTCACTCCATCTTTATTATTGAGTGGATCCCACATAAATCGAAATTTCAATCCTTTGACTGAATCTGGTACCTTAAATGCTATCTCTCCGCGGCGCTTATCTCCTGGGAACATATCCGCTCCACTGAAAGGTTTTGAAATTATTGTTTCATCACTAAACCCTGGATTATAAGTATATCCTTCAGAATCAAACACTTTGAAATGCCAAATAATACCATATGACCTAGAACGATTTGGACTGATGTTTTCTACAGTAATATCCGTTATGAGATATCGAGAATTATTATAAGAAGTATATCTCACACTGTTTAATGTAAATCTCGTTAATCCATCGCTTGTACTTTCGCCTATATTAAAAAGAGTGGGGTCCGAAGGTCCTGAAACGAATATTTTTGGAGTCGGTGCGGGTGTTGTAGATGTAGATATATTCGATTCGTTAATACAGCCAGTAAACATCAGCACGGCAGCCAGGATCAGGAAGATCAGGATTTTATTTATCATTTTGCTTCCACAATTATAGTATATAGCTGTGCAGAGTTGATTGAAAGGTAATAATCTCCCGCGCCGCGCATAATACTTGAGTCTTTATCCGCGCCTATTACGTTGGCTGCTACGGTCACAAGACTGCCGTCAGTTTTATACACATATATCTGGAAATTCATTGCCCCATAATCGCCAGGTTTCGTATCCCATGAGATCTTCCACTCCTTCGCACTGGAAGGGATTGTAAAAGTTTCTGTATTCTTAATACTTTTACCTTCCCAGCGCATTATCTCGCGCCAGGTCGCTGCCGGAGTCGCAGTAACGGTTGGGGTTGAAGTTTGTATCGGTGCTGCGGTAGCAACAGTTGTCATGGCTGAAGTCGTAGGCGTTGGTGTCTGAACCGGCGCTGAACTTTTAGTTGATGCTGACGGCGCCGGACTTGGTGAAATCAGTGCAAGCAGGATTATGAAAATCCAGAAATAACCGAACACTGCTACTGCCATTTTCCATTTCTTTCCGCTGCGGAATCCAGGGATCCCCATTTTTCCTAATTTTTCTGTTATTCCCATAATTACCACTCTGTACATTAATGCATTAGATCGTAAGGATATTAAGTTTGTCCTTTTATTTTCCGAGAAATTAAAAAAAGAAAGATCACGCCATGACTGGCGCGTTGTAATGTTTTACCAGCCAGGCATCGACCTGCTCGTTGCTGATCCTCGCGTATCGCTGGGGTTGCTTGCTCGTAGGACTCCATCCGCGCTGCTTGCACATGACCGCAATAGGCATCCCCGCCAGCGCGTCCCGGCCTTGTGCGAAATACCTGAACGCATGAAAATGGATTCGTCTTTCGATCTTCGGCAAGCCTCTTGATGCAGCTGTTTTGTTATGAAGCTTCACGGTTGAATGCAGGATTTTTCGCGCAGTTCCGTAGTCTATCTGCTCAAGTTTACTATCTCCACGCAACTTGACCCATAGAGGTGCGTCGGGGTCGTTTTTTAAAGGATGTAGATATAACCATGCCTTCAAAGCAGGAACGCTTTGAATGACTCGCACAGATTCGCCGCGCATCGTCTTGTCGGTGATGGAGATCAAGGCGCCGATGTCATCGAATACAATATCCCGGATCTTCAAAGGACCTATGCCGCCGATCCTCGCGCCCAGCTCAAACAGGACGGATAAAAACGCTTTGTTTCTGGCGCCCTGTAGTCGGTCAGTAAGAAGATCACAGGCAGCCAACAAATACCCCACCTCTTCGGCTGTCGGGATTTCATTAAGTGGTTTAAGTTTGTTTGGACGTGTTAAATTTATCTTGACCTCTGGCGCGTGGTCCAGCAGCGGAAGTAACGCGATCAACCGCTCCCTATCCGGGTAATTAGTGGGATAGGAATATTCAGACCTTAGCCAGCTCATGAACTTTCTCAGAATCGTTAGGTTGACGTATTTTTCCCATTCACCCCAGCCGGGATGTTCTTCTACCTTGATCAGCATGGCCCGGATATCGCTCTTCGTCAGGTCATGCCAGATCTTATCAGATGGTAGCATATTACACAGGTGCCTTAAAGACAGGAATGTTCTAACTATCCGGTTCTTCCCGATCTTTTTCTGATAAAGTCCCAGCCGGCAACTTTCTAAAAACTCATAGACCAACGCCTTATTTTCATCAGCGACAGGCGACCGGTCAAATATGTCTTTACAATTTTTGTAATGCCAGTTGGTTCGCATGAAGTCTTTCTCGCCTTCAAATGTTTTGTGAATCATTTCTATTCTCCTTTAAATCGTGAAATAATCTTTCCCGGGATTGTCTGCATGAACATTTTTTCTTATCATTTCAATGGTTTTTCTAGGCAGCCGTGAGTATCTTGCTATCACGGCGTCAGGCTCGCGCCAGAAAATTCCATCTATGGCGAGCTCTATTCTCATGGCATCGTCCTTGGAAAGCTCTTTTGTGATAATTTCTAGTAATTCGTCAAATGAAACGCTGCTCATGATTTTGCCTCTATTAAGCCATTTCCTTTTGCCACTTTTTGTAATTTTCCGATTCCTTGATCACAGGCTGCACCTTCTGAGATACTCTAAGGAATGCCTGCCAGTCTTCTGGATCCACATTGGCAGCCGGCTCGAATAAAACAGCCAGATTCAATACATGTCTTTCCCTGCAGCAGGGGCAATCGAAAATATAAACTGCCATTAATCCCGCCCCTCTCTGAGATCGCGCTCTATCTGGCGCCGTTCTTCGTTCAGTTCCCTGATCTCACGATCCCGGATCCTGATATCCTCATCAAAAAAAGGATGTTCAGAGGTCATGGCTCGCCCTCGCCATCAGTAAGATCCAGGTGATCCAGAGCAGAGAGGTCCGTATGTCCTTGCATCTTCCTGGTACACGTCGGCCCGTACCTGTCACCTTCGTGCTTCGGCATGAACTGTCTCCCGCAGCGGGCGCAGCGCCGCTTTCCCGACACAACTATGGATGTGAATATTCCGGACATTCAGACCACGACCCTTCGCATTCCAGCAACCCCAAGGCAGCCCGAAATCATGACCTCGAACCAACCCTCACCGTAGGTGTTGAAATTCGCCAGTCCACCTCCGAAAAGCATCGCGAGCGCGATACTGATACTCATCGCCAACGCGAAGCTGGACAGAAATAACATAGTCCTGTCGATCATGCTCTCACCTTCTTGCTGCTGAAAAGCTCATCCCTTTTTTTCAGAGTTTCAGGCATTGCAAGCTTGAAATTGCAGGACTTTCCACGCCGGCATCCGGGGCAATCCTTCCACACCCCTATGCAGTCTATGCAAATGTGGTCCTTGTGCCCCTCCTGGGGATACAATCCGCAGGTCATTGGTGTTCTCCCTTTGCTTTGACGATCCGCGCACCTATTCTCAGAGATCCTTGAGCAAAGCATCCAGGGCATATTTCCTGGCTGACTGCGTTCGTGTTTATGTAACCCTCATAATTGCATTTCTCACAATGAACGAGAGAGGTCATAGATTGACCCCCATGCTCTGCAGCTTTGCCTCAAAGCCGGCCATGGTAAAGGCAAAACCCTCCCAGGTAATCTTTCCCCGGCTCAGTAATTTCTCTCCCGCGATCCTTGCCTCACGAAAGGCATTTATCACTTGCTGTCTATTTTCCATATTGCTTATCCTCCATACAAGGATGAGCCGCGCCTCTGGGTGTTTGTAGCACCGCAGAGGCAATCTTGCTCTTTTCCTCTAATCTATATTACGCTTTCATTACTTATATAGGTTACTCTCAGAGTATTCTAAGAATACTTTTATATACGTTTAAGACTAATCTAAGAGTATTATGGCGAAAAGTACGATTAGAATACCAAAGGACCCGAAACACAAGATAACAATACCTGAAGAAATTTGGGATATTGAAAAGCTGCAACTTGGGGATTATATCGAGATCGACATTAAGAAGATTGAAAAGCCGAAGGAAAAAACATAAGTAGTTCTGAGATATAGAAGTTATTATGACCCAAATAAATAAAGTGAGTAAATTTGATTATGCTGATGTCCTGATATGGATTAGCGTTTTGCTGCTGGTCTTTTATGTCATTGCCAAGATTATAGGGATAGGCTAATGCCCTTACTTGATTTAGTTCCTGTTATCAGTGCAATAATAGGCATTGTAGGCATCAGTTTTAAAGCTGGTAAGATACTTCAAAAACTGGATAATGTCATCGAATTAGCAGATAAACTCGATAAACGGGTAATCTCTCTTGAACATCGTGTTACTGTTATAGAAACAAAAGTAGATTCAAAAGAGAAAGGGCTTGTAGCACAGTGAGATTTATCTTTCTTCAAGCCGGCGCGCCTTGCTCACCCTTCAATAAACCCTATCCCGGCGGTATCAAATTATCGCCAGCAAGCAAAATCGTTTAAATCGCGTTTAATTCAGTCTACTTCTTAACTTTCTAAAATCTGGATATGTGTTGAGAACCTGGCTGTCCGGGGAGTGAGAACGTTCAACCTCTGGATCCCAGGCCACCCAGGTAAATCAGTTGATTATTTCCCGGAAAATAATCGATTGATTATTGCGATTTCCTGGGGCCGCGCATTTTATCACGCGCCTGCTCAGCGTGTTCAGCTATCTTGTCGTAATCGCTCCCCAGAAGAGTTGAAAGGGCTTCTGCGCACTGCTTTGAACACGTTGGTAAGAAAGTGCTATCGTATTTTTTGGCGAAAGTAAATAAAAACCTCTGTTTCTCATGCCGAGTCACAGTGATGAGATTGTTGCATCCAGGGTTAAAACAAGGAAGCAAACAGAGAACCTTATGATCCATGGTAAGAAATATTTACAATGTCAGTTATATAAGCATCAGTGAATATTTTTTTCATCTTCCTGTTGATCATAACGCCGTGAACTAAGAACGGGACCCGCTGCACCTTGCACGTCTTGCGGTGTCGGCATTGATCGGTACAGCATGACCCCTGGAGCGGGCTGTTGTCCCGGCAATGGCGAGCGGATTCGATGAGATCACCTCCGGGTCATTGGTCACGTACTCTCGATCTCCCTCAGCGTCATCGTTACGGTACTTCCGCGCTAATCCTTGCGATCTGCGCGTTCATGTCTCTCAGTCTGCCCTCGATCTCAAGCGTCAGCTTTTTTGTGTCTTCCAGGTCGCGCTCTAAGGAGCCTTTTATCGCCTGCAGTTCAGGCAGCGATGTAAGCCGTGTTACTGTGATTTGTGCCTCGATCTGGATTGTGTTATTATCCGAAAAGGGGTTTTCACGTTCTCGTTTTGTTATCTTTTGGATGGTCTCTACTCTGGTTTCTTTCATTGTATCACCCAACTATGAACTTGAACTGTTTTCCAGCGGGTACTTTAAACTCGATGTCGCCCAGGGATTCGAGGATAGTCTTACTATTCGCAATATCCCAGGCAAACTGAGCTTTCAGCGTGCTGCTTCCGCGGAGAACTACCCGGGGCGTTCCTGAGGACTTATCAACTTCAAGATCTCCCTGGAATAGCTGTGGGGTTGTCGCGATCTTCTTTGCATAGTCTGAAAGCTTGGATCCGTCTGGAAAGTACATCTCTCCCATTTATCTCACTCCTGAGATTGAATCTATGAATTTTTGAAGCTCAGCCTGCGCCTTTGTGACCTCTGAAATGTGTTTTTCTCGCTTGGCTCTGTACTCAGATGTAAGTTTTTCCAGGGATTCCGAGGTTATTATTTCGTCAAGGAAATCTTGTTTTGCTTTGGCAATCAATGCTGTTAGCTTTTGATTCTCTTGCTGAATAATTCCGGTCAGATTACAGGATTCAGCGCGCCCTGCTTGATTTTTTGATATGGAGATATTGTACTTTGCTGCTGTTGTGCTTACAAGTTCCAAGAATGTAGAAAAATTTTTATTCTCTGTCCGGGTTGAGTTGATTTCGTCACGTATCGCCTTGATTTCATCGGAGTAATCCGTGTTGAAGACGGGCCGCATATCAGGATCCACTAACATATACCGCGAAAGGTCTCTTGATAATGCTTCAATTCTGTTCTTGTTGTCCGTCATGTTCTGGCGAATATCACCGAAAAGGATTATACTTGAGTCTAATTCCATGATCTTACCTCTTCCATCCGGTCGAAAGTCGCCACTTTTTATTTATTCTTTCTAATTCTTTTTTACCGGCTGCCTGCTCTGCCCCTTTCATTTGTTGAATAGTCGGGGCGGTTCGCATGAACGTGTCCGCTTCCAGTTGCGGCATTTTTTGCCTTAGTTGAGCTTCTGCTGCCTTATATTTCCCGGTTTCTTCTGCAACTCGCGCCGCTCCTTCCGGGCTCAGCGCAAATTTGTTTTTCGGTTCCTGCCATAGTGACTGGCATATATTCTTATTCTGTTCTTGGTCAATGTTTCCGCCACTTGGCAGAAATGACCGGATTGTGGGGTATTTGTTCATTGTTTTATTCTCCTTTTATTGTCTTTATGACTGTGATATGTTGTTGTGGTCTGCTGATATATCGCTAATATATTGATCGTGGTGTGGCTCACCCTGTCCGACATATCGCGATCCCAGTATGTGAAAAACCACGAAAGGCTCCGAATCTTCCCAGGATACTAACAGGTCCTTCTCGTCTCCACCTTTGCCGCCTTCGAGATCCTCGACGCGCTTTGATAATTGCCCTGGTGTGTTCATTGTTCCTCTCCTATAACATCAATGATATACACGAACGCATCAGGGTCCTTCGCAATTGCTTGAGCTTTTAAGGACACAAGCTTTTCGGGGGATACTTCCACAGCACCATTGGCGCCGATATCGTCGATGATGAAAATTCTATCACGCGTCTTCGATTTTCTAACCTCAAGTTCTCCAAGTTTTTTTCTTATGCCAGATATATTGTTCATAGTTTATTTCCTCGTTTCAAGTTTCGCTATTCTCTCGCTTAATTCTTCAAGCTCCATATCTTTTAGGCCCTGCAAGTAAATGCCTGAAAGATAGCCCTGGGCCCTGAGCCATTCCTGTTTCGTTTTGTCGTTCTTCGAGTTCCGAGCTCTGCCCTTAGTTACCTTGCCATGCGCCAGCTGGATTGATTCAGCCAGCTTCTGCAGGACCTCAGACCTTGACAGGGGTGTACCCCCTTTATTACTGAGGGTTATTTTATCGCTTTTTTCGCTATTAGCTGTCTCAATCATTTTTATTCACCTTCGCTTATATTCATGTTAAAGCCTGTAAAATGCCGCTTATCTGCAGGGGAATTATTTGCCGGGAAATAATCTGAATTCAAGTAGAACCCTCCGTGCTATTGCCCAAGTTATAGCCGTCATAGTCGCGCCGGTCATATTTCTTTGGTTTGCAGCCCCTGCACTCCAGGACGCACCCGGATGAATATTTACACCTGGGGTTTTTCTCCGGGATCATACAGGCATCACCCTCTCCTCGCTTTCGATCAGCTGGCGAACATCATCCATCATCTTAGCCTCCTGACCAGGCGCGTATCTCAGGATCGTCCAGCCCTGCAGGATCGCAGAGTTGTACTTTTCCATGTCGTTAAGATATCCCTGTCCTCTGACATGGCGCCCGTTCGAGAATGCGCCGCCTTCGATTTCTATGATGATCTTGTGGCCAGGATGCGCAAAGTCAGCGCGCCATTTTCGCTCCGGGTGGAATTGGTACTCTGGCTGCCAGCCTTTGCGGATAGAATTGAGGAGCGCCAGGATCATGACAGCCCCCCGTTAGTGATGTGAAGACTTTTCGTCATGCTGTGAAGACCAGTAAGGGTCTTCATCAAGTCTACACCAGCCAGAGCATATCGAAAATGAAGACGATGAAGACCTTTCGGCGGGGGAACGGAAAAAAAAGTTTTTTTGCTCTTATTATTACCTATAATAATAATTTTTTTCAGAACTATAATATAAGTATACATAGTCTTCACCAACGCCATCGGCAGAAACAAAAAGTCTTCACCATGTATACACCAAGTCTTCATTAGTCTTCATCTCTCAAAAATCGTTTATATAGTTCATTAAGTCGCTTGGCGTTCCTGGATTCTTCATAGTTCAATATCATACCATATTTTTGGCGTGTGGTCAGGATCCCCATAGTTTTGAGGATTTGACCCACTCTTGCAGATATTTTTTGTTTGCCTGGAACCTCTTCCCACTCAAAACCAGCTATCAAGTCGTTTGCAACGTCTTTAATCCGTATGAAAAGTTCATACTGTGCATCTTTTTCGATAAGGTCCTTGACGACTTTCAGAACCTGTCCTTCTGCGCTATCCTGTTCCTCCTGTTTTCTCTGCTCTTGCATATCTTCAATTAGGTTATTGAGTAGAATACTCAAGCCCTCGTAGGTAATCGGAACCTTCGCATCTTTGGAATATTTCAAAATTTGCGCGACCGTATAGAGTGGTGTCAACATCTCCACTATCCGGCCGATCTTAGAATCAGGCTGCACATTCGGCAGTTTTCCGAGGGTCTCATACCGCCAATAGAGCAGCTTTGAACGAATTGTACGCGCTTCTTCTTCATCAATGATGATCTCTTTGGGGGTAGCCTGGCGCATATTAAAAATGATAGATCTGCTTTCAAGGGTCGGTAAAAATAATTTCGTTGAGGCAATGGCCTTGAAGCCGAACAGTTCAAAAGCAGCCGGGACGCGGCAGTTAGCGTCACCCTCAGTTCGCAGAGCATATGACCCGCGTTTATATCCTCCATTCAAACAACCATAGAGGGCCTGGCCGCTTTCAGTGTCGGCGCGTACCTGGTATTCTGCCTCATCGATCAATAAAGTCACATGCCATAGATCAATGCACCGGAACAGAGCGGCAGCGGTCACACTCACAGTAGAGATCGCCCTGTAAGCCAACTCATGCAATACATTGAGGGCGGCCGTTTTCCCGCTGCTCTTTGGAGCAATGAAGGTCAAATAAGGTGCCGTCTTGAAATCTTCACTCAACCAGGTGGCCATGATCCACAATGCCATGACATAATATTCCCTGTCCTCGAGGATGAGGTATTTTTTGCAGAAGTCCAGTACATCTATATATATTCCCCATCCGGGACATTCGATATAGGGGCCTGGCAGCGGCCAGATCGGCCTGACGAGCTCCTTTGGAAATAACGGCTTAAATCCGGTTTTCCGTTTGCATACGTCATTTTCGCACTCAAAAGGCTCATAGATCTTGCCCTTTTCGATCTGTACTAACTGGATATGATGACACCGTATGCATTGCCACTCACCGAACTCTTTTGTCTCAAGCCCTCGCTCCCCATCATATTGTACAAACCTGAGGATACCGTCAACCCGGATCGGTTCAGGACCTCCGGAAAAGCGCGGTGTATTGATAGTACGAATTATCTTGATATGCTCATTGATCTCTGCCGTTTCAATCCCGGGCTCGCATTCCCTGACTAGACAGGTCCCATCGCCCAAAGCATCGTATGGAAAAGGAAGCGCCACATCATCAAGGCGCTGAAACTGAATCTGTTTGATCACGGAAACCTCGAGGCTGACTGGCAAGGCTGTCGTATATCGCATGTGCCGCAGGAGGCATACCTTCCTCCATTCTTTGCGAAGCACTGGCGAAAAACGAAGGCCGGGCGTGATGCGAAAGGCTTATGGCTTTGAAAGTTGATGTAATCCATAAGTGCCCTCGTCAGGGTACTCGCGCTGCCCGGCTGCCGTCGGGCTTTCCTCTTTTCCTATAAGAATCCGATTCCCCTCAAAGGTGACTTCGATCTCCTCTTGTCCAGGCCTAATATGGGATTCTACAAAATTGCCTGGTATCCACAGAGGCCCCGCGCCAAGAACAGCGCCGTTAGAGGAGCGATGGATTTTTAGAGTGGTTGCCTTCTCAGCTAATGCTGGCAGGAGAATCATTCAGGCTCCTTTTTTATGTAGCTCCTAATTGCATTTTCAGCCTCTACTTTTACAGCACCATGTACCATACCGTGCTTTTTCTCAGCGAACCCACGAAGTTCTTCTGCGAGTCCTTGGTCAATAGAAATAGTTCTTCGCATAATGATACATATGCACGCAAAGTATATATGGCTTAAAGGCGCTTAAGCTATTTGATAAATACTTAAGCCATATGATGAAAAACAAGCTTACAGAGACCGAATATAAGATATTAACAGCTCTATTGAGAGCGAGAGGAGAGCTCCGCAACTCTGAAATAAAAAAGATTTGCGGACTTACTGATCCAACTCTTGCTAAATATCTAAAAAAACTATCTGATGAAAAGTATATTCTGAGACGAATAAACAGAATGAAAGGAGAATATCCCCACCCAGTTTTTTACAAGATTGACGATGATATCGAAACTTTAAAAAAACTGGTAAAGAGGTTTTCAGGAACTTTGGATGAATGGCTATTTCACCAGTCGCCTTATGTTCAAGAAAAGATCACTAAAAATCTTTTAAAATATATTGTAAAAAGTTGGTATCCACATAAATCCATCCCAAGTCCTGAATCTGATTTTGTTTATATTCCTTCTAAAGAGGAAGAGGTTTTCACAGTAGAGGATACGCTTAACATATTGCGGTTATCTCCGACCGCTCTTAAAAATGCTCTTGATGAACAGAAACCCTATACTAATGTCTTGGGATTGAATGAAATACTTACCCTTTCATTATTATTAGACACACGACATTTGCCGATGGATAATTGTATTTTAGCAAGAATAGAATTCAAATTATATGGCAAATTGCTAAAAACAGATGTGAAGATGGGCTGTCCAGAAGAGAAAAAACTTTATGATACTATTTCAGGTAACCCAGTGAGGCCAAAAGAATTTAACCCCATGAAAATATCAGAGGAAAATGAAAGTGTAGGCGTTAAAACATGGGAAGAAGCGATGGAAAGTAAACTTTTATTCAAACAAGATTTTCTTCCAATTATGAAAAAAAGAATTTTTATAACTGCATAAAAATATAAAATTATTCTTTCGCAGCCTTCGCTATCGCCTCTCTTTTCTCCTTTTGTGCTCGATGCTGGATACTTTCAAAAATAAAGGTCAATTTTCTTTATCCTTCCCGCTGTCAACACCGGCGTAAAATTCCCCACTTTCACCGGTTTAAATTTCCCCACCTTGTTATAAACTTTCCTCTCTACTGTCAAATTTTCTAATAAGAAGTA
>JAYTKX010000165.1:0-38338 GCA_043729865.1 Methanobacteriota archaeon | reverse complement strand
ATAGGGATCCTTATTTTCTGCAAAAAGACCGACAGCTTCTCTTGCATATACGCAATTTTTTGTGGAGATATATCTTGCACCAATCTCAACTAACCTGTCATCTCCTCCCGTACCCAGCCTGATAGGAATTAATCCTAATGCATGGATGATCTCTTCTGGGATGTTGTAATTTAGCCATCCAACTACTTTTGCTCCGTTTTTTCTTGCCGTTTCAAGCTCTTCGGGTCTTTTCGTTACTGCTTCTTCTATTTTTTTTATAGTCTCTAATGCCATACTTACACCTTTGAGCCGTAGCTCTTGGCGAGTACTGCCGCTCCCAGTGCCCCAACTAACTGCGGGTCATATTCAGGTGCCACTATCTTTGCTTTAAGTACTTCTTCCAGCGCTGCTTTCATTCCCACATTTTTTGCAACTCCTCCTGAGAAGAAAACATCGCTCTCCACACCGACACGGGAAAACATTCCTGATATTCTATTGGCAATAGCATGGTGTATTCCTTTTATGATATTCTCTGGTTTCTCGCCTCTTGCCAGCAGTGAGATCGTCTCAGATTCTGCGAAAACCGTGCATGTGCTGCTCATCGGGACTACTTCTTTTGCATTTAATGACATTGGACCCAGGTCGTTTAGTTTAACTTTGAAAACATTTGCCATTACTTCAAGAAACCTGCCAGTCCCTGCTGCGCATTTGTCGTTCATTGCAAAGTCAACAACGTTTCCTTTTTCATCCAGGCGGATAGCTTTGCAATCCTGCCCACCCATATCAATTATTGTTCTTGTTGCAGGATGCAGGTAATGTGCTCCCCTCCCATGGCAGGTGATCTCAGTTATTGTTTTATCTGCATAAGGCGCTGAAATCCTTCCATAACCCGTTGCAACTATGTATTTCAGGTCATCACGCTTGAGTTTTGCAGATTCAAGCGCTTTCTGGAGAGCAAGCAAACCGCTCTCTTCTGAGTTTAATCCGGATGGAACAAGCCCATAGCCAAGTATCGAGCCATTTGATACAATTACTGATTTGGCTGTCAGAGAGCCTACATCCACACCAGCGAATGGTGGTTTTATATTTGATTTCGTTGTCATATCTTCCTCCTCTTTTACTAAGAGTAATCTCAATATTCCCTGTGGATATATCACAGTTTATAAATCAGCAACTATCGCCCCATTCATTCCAAATTCCGCTTAATTGTGGCAATATTTTCCGATTCAATTCTGTTTTTTCTGCCTTCCATGAAAGTAAATAATGACAGGGCACCGAAGAGAGGTATGAACGAAAGGAAGATTGCCTGTATGCTATAAATATCTCCGATTATTCCTCCCAACGTTGGTCCTAATATTGAACCCATACCAAAACCGAAAGAGAAGATACCTGCTATCTTGCCCTTTTCTCCGTCTATATTCCCGACCTGTGTAAAAGTAATAAGGGTAATCAAACCTGAGCTTAGACCAAGGACGACAGATGCTATTGAAAGCTGCAATATATCCCTGCTCATTCCTAACACCAGCAGAGCGAGAATGGTTACAATAAAACTGAATAAATACAGATTAGTATTATTTTTGCGAAGCAACTGCCCGCAGAAAAATACAACACAGATCGTTGCTCCCCCTTTTAACGCTATTAACATAGCAGCTACGCCCGGAGATAAACTGAGGTCTTTGATCACAAGAACAACAATGAAGGTAGAAAACGTAATAAAAAATGCACCATTGATACTCTCAATAATAGTTGCAGATACTAAAGTCCTGTTTTTTGCAAGCGCCTTATAATGATTTGAGGCATCTATGAGGTTCAAATTTTTGGGTCTAACAGGTGAATTGCTTCTGCCGTTTGTACGAGCAAGAATCACTAAGAACGGCGCAAGTAAAAATACGCTTGCAAGTGCAAAATAGCTTTTATAGCTCAAAGCTACTATAGCTATTCCGCCAAGAATAGGTCCGATCAACGCACCACCTACACTCATCGAGCCCTTGAACCAGCCTCCTTTTTTGACGCCTATGATGTTCATATTCTTGAAAAAATCTGCATTGAGTGAGGTTGTCCTTAAAGATCTTGCCATTCCGAAGAATACCATAATGAAAAGAAGAAGTTCAATACTAGATACATATGAGATGAGAACAATTATTGAAGAACCCATAACAGCGCTTAAAGAGTACATCTTTTTCGAGCCTAAATAATCCACCATAAATCCCGCAGGTAATACTACAAGCAAATCCCCGATTCCGGCTATCCCTTTGATCAAACCGATCTGCGTGGAAGAAGCGTTTAGACTGAGTGCGTAAATAGGTAATATCAAATTCACCATACCCATCGCAATGCCGGTGCTGATATTGATGAGCATAAATTTAAAAATAAGCTCATTACCCTTGAAAATCTTCACGGCTAAACTCTAAAAAGCAGATATATAGCACTATACAAATCAGCAATGATTGCCGTATTTATTCGGAAAAACGAATGTTTGTGGCAAATTCATTTTTCCTACTAATGAAAGTATAAAGTGCCAGTGCGCTAAATGGAATCATAAACGCAAGGAAAATTGCCTGTACGCCGTACACATCTCCGATTATTCCGCCAAGTGTTGGTCCCATGATCGCTCCGACACCGTGACCAAGAGAAAAGAAACCTGCGATCTTTCCTTTTTCTCCATCAATACTTCCGACCTCAGTAAAATTGATAAGGCTTATAATGCCTGTGCCAACGCCATTAATAAAAGAGGCTATTCCAAGCTGAACAGTATCTGTTCCAATCCCCAGAAGAAGAAGTGATAAAATAGTTGTAATGTAAGCGAATAAATATAATCTATTGTTATTCCTTCTCAAATATGCACCTCCAAAAAATACAACAAGCAGTGTGGATACGCCTTTTATAGAGATAAGTGCTGCAGCTATACCAGGGGACAAACCGAGGTCCCTGATAACAAATACTGTTATAAAGGCTGTAAAGGTCATGAAAAATGCAGTGTTCAGGCCATCTTTTACAGTTGCGCCAACCAGAATCCGGTTCTTTGTAAGAGACTTATAGTGGTTTGAACTATCAATAATACTGTGATTCATACTATTGTTCTGTGTTTTTGCATATGAACCAATCCTATGATTTGATCGTGCATTTACTACCATGAGCGGTATAAGCAGAAATGCACCGGTCAATATGAAATAGTTATTAAAACTGATGGCTATTGCGGCTATACCTCCGATCATAGGTCCGATGAAAGATGATCCTATGGTCATTGAACCTTTATACCACCCGGCTTTTCTTGCGCCCATAGTATTCATGTCTTTAAAAAATGCAGCGCTCAGTGACGTTGTCCTGAAAGTTCTTGCTACACCGTAGAAGATCATCATTAATAGGAGGAGCTTCGGTGTAGCAGCCAGGAACAGAAACATTATTATAACTGCGCTGCAAACGCAGCTTACCGAATACGTCTTTCTTGATCCTAAATAATCCACGATAAATCCCGCAGGCAGCACAACCAGTAAGTCCCCGATTCCGGAAAATCCTTTGATCATACCTATTTCTGTGGAGGAGGCGTTCAGGCTCAGGGCATAAATAGGAATTATGAAATTCATCATGCCTATCGCAACCCCTGAACTGATGTTTATGAGCATGAATCTCATAATAAGTTCATTGCCCTGAAAGATTTTCATGAATGAAACAGCATTAGTTCGAGAGTGCTTCTGTTACTCTCTTATATGCCAGTTCTGCTACCAGGTTATCAATTCCAAGAGGATCTGAATATATAAGGGTCACGTCTTTACCATCAAGTTTTATTTTTACTTTTCGCGATTCCTTACTGATACCAAGTATCCGGGGTATATCCTCCATTGTATGCACGCCATGCGCCATGAATATGGGAACTGCTATGATAGTGGAAACGCCTGTATCTTTGAAAGCCTCAAGCCCTTCTTTCATGGTTGGCGTATTCATATTCATAAAACCTATGCGAACAACTACATTCTTGTATTTCTTGGCGATTAGTTCTGCAACCCCATTAACTACTTCTTTATTATGGGGATGCCTGCTTCCATGTCCGAGTGCGAGTATTCCAATTTTTTCAGTCATAAAAAATATCCTCTGTTAAAATCTCATAGCATGTCAACTCAAACACATGTATATAGCAATATAGAAATCAGCAAGTGTTGCTGTATTTATTCGGAAAAACGAACGTTCGAGGCAAACTTCCTGCCTTTTTTTATTCAAGTCCCGACCAAACAAACAAACCAGTGATTACCAGCGCGAGTACAAAACTTGCAAAAAAGCCGGCAGTGAACCCTGCCACAGTAATGATCATACCGGTCACGAGTGGGCCGGTCGAGTGCCCGATATCCATTGTCGATGAAAGGGCTCCCATAGATGCGCCGATCTCCTCCTTTTTGGCAAGATCAGCGACATACGCACTTGTCGCGACCGTGGACAGGGAAATGCCTATGCCTGCCCCAATGCTGATTGCGATGAAATGGGGGAAGGATGAAGAGAGTGGGATGGCGGCGATCGTGATCCCGCAAAGGAGGAGACCAATGCATATCTGTATGCGTTTGTCTATGCGATCGGCGATCCAGCCGAATATTGGTTTTGTTGTCGCGATCATTAAAACCTGCACTGCAAATATGATGCCGGTCTGGTATGGATCAAATCCACTGGATGCAAGAAATATCGGCAGGAATGTTTCGAACGTTCCGAATGCAAAATAGGTCGCCATATCGACAAGGGCAATCCCCCGTAGCCTGCGATGGGAAAAGAAGTTAACAAAGCTTTCTTTAAATACCGACAATGTGATAACTTTCAGCGGTCGGTGGTTTTTCTCCCGATAAAATAAGGTCATCACAAAGACCGGAACAGCAGCGATCGCTGCAGCAACATAGACTATCTGGAATCGAAAAAGACCCGGATATGCAGCAAAGAATGACAGGATTACGCCGCCAGTTATGGGCGCAAGGGTTCTGCCAATCAGGGTTGATGACGCATATTTACCCAGCATCTCCCCTTTTCTATCGAAGAACCGTTCGACAATTATGGCAGAGATGACCGGACCCAGAATTGCTGTTGCAGTTCCATGAAAGAACCGGATAGGGATCATCCAGAGAGGCTGGTCGATGAATATATAGAGCAGCGGCGCGATAAGGAAGATCGCCCCTGCGGTGATAAGCAGACGTCGGCGTCCGAGACGGTCTGAGAGGACCCCCACCGGAAAGCTGAAGAGTATCCCGGCAAACGGTGAGATTGCGGAAATCAGCCCTATCACTGCATCGCTTGACCCGATCGATTGCATAAAGAGGGGAAGCACAGGGTTTTTCGATATCGTTGTTGAAAAGATAGCGAAAAAACCTAAAAGAGAGATGTATAGTACATCAACCGACGGTCAGTGGATGCCGGTGCGTATACTTCATCGGTTGAGGATTTGGACATTTCACATATATTTCATTTCCTTAAACCTTAAACTACACCAACCTTTTTACGATGCCCAACCAGTCCACCATCAGCCAGTATCTCTTGCAGGAACTCAGGAAGTTTTGTAGCCTGGTATTTCACATTACCATGTGCAATTATTCCATTTCCCGTATCGATTTCAATAGTATCCCCTTCTTTGCAATCGATTCTGGCTTCGATGATAGGCAGACCTACATTGATAGCATTCCTGAAAAATATCCTCGCGAATGAGCCTGCCACAACGCAGGCCACGCCAGCATATTTTAACGCCAGGGGCGCCTGTTCGCGGGATGAGCCGCACCCGAAATTCTCACCGGCCACTATTACATCACCCTTTTGCACTTTTTTTGAGAACTGCGGGTCTATTCCTTCCATGACATGGGCTGCGAATATTCCAAAATCAGTGGTACGCAGGTATTTTCCTGGAATAATTACGTCAGTATCTACATTATCGCCAAATTTCCACACTTTTCCGGTGATCTTACCATGATCCTTTTTTATTGTCATTTTAAATAACCTCCCTTGGGTCTGCGATCTCACCACGAATTGCGCTAGCTGCTGCGGTCTGGGGCGAAGAGAGATAAATCAATCCTCCTGCCCCCATACGTCCCTTAAAATTCCGGTTGGATGTGGAAAGACACGTCTCGCCTTCACATATTACTCCCTGGTGGGCGCCAAGGCACGGCCCGCATCCGGGCGGCGCAATAACAGCGCCTGCTTTTAGAAGAGTTGAAATTATCCCGGATTCTGTGGCTTTTATGAGTATTGAACGCGAAGCTGGAAGCACGATCGTCCTGGTTTTTACTTTCTTTCCATGCAGGATCTTTGCAACAACCTCAAGATCTTCGTATCTGCCATTAGTACAAGAACCTATGAAAACCTGGTCAAGCGGTGTACCAACGACTTCGCTTATGTTGAAAACATTATCGACTTCATGTGGTTTTGCTATCTGTGGTTCAAGGTTTGCCACATCATAATATAAATCTTCACAGTAATTGGCATCTTCATCAGCATAAACCGGTTCATATTTTTCTTTTGCTTTCCCATTGAGATATGTAAATGTTTTCTCATCAGCCGGAACTATACCAGTTTTTGCTCCCATTTCTATGGACATATTGCAAAGCGTCATACGCTGCGCCATCGAAAGGTCTTGAATTGTCTTTCCATAATATTCGATCGCTTTATAATTAGCGCCATCAGTTCCTATGTTTTTGATGATATTAAGTGTCAGGTCTTTTGCCGATACGCCCTTTGAAAGCTTTCCTTCTACCGTTATCCTGATAGTCTTTGGCACACGAAGCCAGAGTTTTCCTGATGCAAATATCTCTGCCATATCCGTTGCGCCAACACCTGTTGCAAATGCCCCGAACGCCCCGTAAGTGCATGAGTGAGAATCCGCGCCTATTATGAGTTTTCCAGGCATGGCAAACCCATTTTCAGGAAGCACCTGGTGGCATATGCCTTCGCCTATGTCAAAGAAGTTGGCAATTCCCTGTTCTTTTACCCATTGCCTTATTCCCTGATGCAGTTTTGCGCCAGTATCGGTATGGGCAGGCGTATAGTGATCAAATGGTATGATTATCCGATCCGGATCCCATACTTTCTTTACACCCATCTCCTTGAAGGCTTTCACGGCAAGCACGCCTGTACCGTCATGCGCCATCGCATAATCAATATTGGCAATCACAAAATCATCCGCAGTGACTTGTTTTCCGGCTGCGCGACTGAGAATCTTTTCGCTGATCGTTGGCATAGTTATTTGCCCATTGTCTTAGAGCGGATATATAGCACTATATGTATCAGCAAGTGTTGTCCTGTTTATTAGGAAAAACGAAGGATAGGGGCAAAACAGCTAATCCAGATCTTCCCTCAACTGCGCCGCCTTCGTAAAAAAACTATCCGTAGAGTAATGTAGCAGCAGGCTGGATGCGATCATCCCAGCCGCAAAGATAGAAGTAAATATTGCTATCTGTATGGATGCAGCCTCCATCGGATCAGCGCCGCCAAGCAGCATGCCTGTCATGACGCCAGGTATCCACACAATGCCAAGGTTTTTCATATTGTCTATTGAAGGTATCAAAGCCGAAAGAATCCCCTGCTTGAGGCATGCCGCTGCTGCAAGCTCAGGTTTGGCACCCAGGGCAAGATACGCTTCAACTTCAGACCGTCTGTTCTTTATCTCACCTCTATACCTGTCTATAGCAAGCGAACTCACGTTCATGGCATTACCTATCAGGATGCTGCCGGTGGGGACAATGTATCTTGCCTCAAGTGGAAAGATACCGAACAGAAAAAAAGGTATCAGCAACAGCACAGATGCTGAAGCGATCGAAACGATAGCTAAAGGCAAGCCCTTGTCAAGTTTGCCTGATCTGGAATATGTGGTGTGTCCTGCTATTGCTGCCATCGCCATAAGCACAAAGAAGCTCCAGTAAAGAGGAAGCCTGAATAACATTATGATTATGGAGGCGAGGATCAGTACCTGGATAAGGGCTCTTGTTCCTGCAAAAGATATTTCCTTCTCAATACCAAATCTCCGTGCATAGATCGCTGTCAGCGCCACAAGTAAAACTGTCAGTGCGAGAGCAAGAATTTCAGGCATGATATTCCTCCAGCCTTCCATCTTTGAGGATCAATCTCCTTCCTCCTATCCTTTCAGCCTGCTCTCTTTCGTGAGTGACCCAAAGCATGGTCAGATTCCGCTCACCTCGAAGGCGTAGCAATAACATCTCGATCTTCTCAGCAGATACAGCATCAAGAGATGAAGTAGGTTCATCCAGTAGCAGCATTTCCGGCTGGTTTGCAAGCGCCCTGGCTATACATACCCTTTGCTTCTCTCCGACCGAGAGCTGTTCAGCATCAGCATCCAGCAGATCATTCGGTATGACGACATCTCTGGCAAGAGATTCAATATCTATATTCGTTTCCCACAATTTCATGCCGAAGATAAGGTTATCCCGTACGCTTCCCTTAAACACGACAGGCACCTGGAACACCATTCCGATTTTTCTTCTCAGCTCCATAGGATCATGATCACTGATATCTTCACCATTTAGCAGGATATTCCCGGAATCGATCTCAGACAACCTGTTAATTAGCCGAAGTAATGTGGTCTTTCCAGAACCTGAAGCACCCATTATAGTAACAAGCTCGCCCTTCTGCACTTTCAGATCAAGGCTGGATAGTATCTGTGTCTTGACTTTGGTATTGTTTACTTTGCGAAAGACAGACTTTGATACATTCTTTAACTCAAGATGGAATTGATCAATTGGTAGCATGCTGAATATCCGTACAGGCTGTTGGGTAGCTTAATGGTTTTGTGGATATTCTACTTAAAAAAAAAGAGAATTGGAGAGTATTTAGACTCTCCTCTTTACCAGATATACTATCGCGACAAAACCTGCTATTGCATACAACACCCAATTCCATTGCGCTGGTGTGGCCGTATCCGCCTCTGTTTTTTCCGGCGCCTCTGTCTGTGCCAAATTTGGCTGTAGTATTCCAGATGGCGCTGCTGCATTCAGAGAGGATGGTTGAGCGGCAGATGCGGGTGTTGCGACTGCTGTTACTGTTGCAGTCGGTGCATTAGTAGTTGTGGCGCTTGTTGCGTTTACTTCGACTTTTGGTGGAAGGATAGTATGTTCAAACAAAGGATAGAACCTCAAAGCAGTCGAACTATCTGCAACCTTGAACTTCAATTCTCCATACAGCGTCTGCACGGTATTCTGGTCAAGGTTTATTGCTGTATCTTTATTATAGAGAAGCACATGGTTTTCATTTGCTTCCTTTACTTCAAATACTCCGAACTTATCTCCTGCCTTGATGTCAAGCACTTTCTGCGATATCAGCCATGTGTATCTTAGCTGGACAAATGTTGCCATCCCTTCGCTGCCTGTGAAAATACTCTCAACGTATGTCACGAATATCGGGACATCTGACTCGACGCTCACGCTTTTTTCAACATAAGTGAAAACTTCTCCTTCATTTACGATCCTGTTATCAAGAGTTCTTCCATCCTTTGTGAAATTAAGCCATGCCTGCCTTGGAGATGTTTTGGTGTCAAGAGCTTCAACCGTCAGGTTGTAACCTTCCCCGAGGTTCCAGGATGTACCCAATTTCAAGGTCTGTTTTTCCTCTTTCTTCTGTTCTTTTATCAGCTTTGCTAACTTATTCGCTTTACCGTTCACTGCCACATGAACGTTACCGAACCAGCCAAGCCTTGCATATTTGCCTCCTGTTGTGCTCTTAATAAATCCAGTTGCAAGACCATTTTCAACCTTCTTTCCTGTTTCAGTATACAATGTGTAGTTCTGTTCTGTGCGCGAGGTATTGTACAGAAGTTTTTCTGCCTGTATTACCCTGCTGCTGGCTGTTAAAGTTAATGGTGACTGGTCTATAGTGAGAGTTTCGCTTCGTTTTCCCGAGTTAAGAACGTACCAGAACCCCGGGAATCTCTGTTCA
The DNA here is from genome assembly GCA_043729865.1 of Methanobacteriota archaeon. GTDB lineage: Archaea > Halobacteriota > Methanosarcinia > Methanosarcinales > Methanoperedenaceae > Methanoperedens. The sequence goes on along the minus strand of JAYTKX010000165.1, from coordinate 28,456 downwards.
TCCCAGACAAGACTCTGGTATTTTTTCTCGTCGTATGTCCCTCCTCGTAACTCATACTTTCCCGGCTTGGTTTTTTCAAGAATAGGATAGAACCGAAGAGCAGTTGAACTGTCTGCCACTTTGAATTTCAGGTCTCCATACAACGGCTGCACCGTGTTCTGGTCAAGATTTATTTCTGTATCTTTATTATGGAGAAGCACATGGTTTTCATTTGCTTCCTTTACTTCAAATATACCGAACTTATCTCCTGCTTTGATGTCGAGCACATTCTGGGATATTAACCATGTGTACCTGAGCTGGACAAAGGTTGCCGTCTCTTCCGCACCAGTAAATATACTTTCAACATATGTCACGAATACAGGTACATCGGATTCCTGGCTAATGCTTTTTTCAATGTAAGTGAAAACTTCTCCTTCATTTATGACCCTGTTATCAAGAGTTCTTCCATCCTTTGTGAAATTGAGCCATGCCTGCCTTGGAGATGTTTTGGTATCAAGAGCGTCAACCGTCAGGTTGTAACCTTCCCCGAGGTTCCAGGATGTACCCAATTTCAAGGTCTGCTTTTCCTCTTTCTTCTGTTCTTTTATCAGCTTTGCTAACTTGTTCGCTTTACCATTCACTGCCACGTAGAGATCACCGAACCAGCCCAGTCTGGCATATTTGCCACCTGTTGCGCCTTTGATAAATCCTTTTGAAAGACCATTTTCAACTTCCTTGCCTGTTTGGCTGTACAGAGTGTAGTTCTGGTCTGTACGCACAGTTTCGTACAGAAGCTTTTCTTTCTGAATTACTCTTCTGCTGGCTGTTAAATTGGATTCCGTTATTGTAAGGGTCTCGCTATCCTTTCCTCCACCTGATGCATACCAGAAGCCCGTGAAGTTCTGGGCGTCCCACTGCAATGTTTTATTATAGATTTTTGAGATCGAGTCAAAAACCACACCATGAATTTCAACTGCTGTCACATTTGCTCCTATTGCTGGCGCTGCCAGTATTAGCGCAAATGCCAGTATTATTATTAAATTTTTAATCATTTTTTTATCGCTCCATGCGCCAAACAACGTTTCAAACTCATATAATTCTAGAGAAATCAGCAACAATTATCCCAATCCTTCCAAACCCAGAATAATCAAGGCAAATTATTCCTCCTTGATCACATAATGAAAATGTTAAAAGCAAAATCAGCCCTTTTACTATACTTAAATAGCCAGGAGATAGTAGGTGCAATATGCCATGACGCATCATGGTTGTATATCAACTGCAATCAAGATGGGAGAAAGCGACTCCCATCTTTTCACCTCCTGTATCAGAAAAAAAATTAATGTTTCCTTATAACCACTTTAAAATCGCTGCCAGATTCCTCGATCTTTACAACTTCATGCCCATGTTCCCTGCTCCACTGAGGGATCGTATTTTTTGCAGTGGCATCGTCTGTCAATACTTCAAGTTCTTCACCAGTTTTTAACTCATCTATCTTTTTCTTGGTATAGAACAGCGGCAGCGGACATACTCTGCCTCTGGCGTCTATCTTGTACATGTGTAATCCTATGAATCCTGATTTATTGTAATTTTATATTAAGGCAAAAATTGCTCGTATTATTTGTTTTTTGCTGCCCCATCAGTTAGTGTTGTTCAATAATATTAAAAGAAGCTCCTTACCCTTTCCGCACAAATATATTGTAGGTTCCCCCGTCCAATTCCACAGCAAGCAGTTTATTACCCACTTTATTTGCCCTTATTAAAGGATAGGGGCATGCCTCGCCCCTGACATCCAATTCGAAGTCGTGAACTATTACCATATTAGAACACCAGCGTTACTTCACTCTCCAGTATCCTGTTCGTGAGGTCATCGAGGTTAAGTTTCGATATTCCTTCAATAATTTCGGTGTCAGCTACACCTCTTTTCTTCAGGTCAGCCTCCAGTACATAGAACTTCACGGAATCCTTTGCCTTAATGATGCTTGCTTCGATGCTTGGCAGATCCTTCTGCCATACAGCAGCATCACCGTAGCTTGTCTTCTGTCCCTTTACCACAGAGTGCACGCCTCCGCTCACAAAAGTGATGGACGGCGAATTACCTGCCGCCGCCTGAGTTTCTGCAAGTGGGATCGCGCTGTATGCATCTTCCTTGCCGTAAGGGGGCTGTGTCACGATAATGTTTACTTTCTTGCTCATTTTTATCACCCTAATAATATGGTCTTATCTGATTCTGCTGTCCATTCACCAAGATCGTAAAGTCCGCCAATGACAACGCCTTCTGTCTGCTGTTTTGTCACACCGCGGGCATCTGTGCATTTAATGCATGCTATGGCATCAGCCTTGGGATTTTTCTGTCCTTTCTTGAGCACTGTGCCAAAGAGCTGCTCCACGACAGGGAATTCTTTTGGCGCCTGGTCGCGGTGCCCGATCAACGTTCCATCCAGGTAGTTGAAGAAGTTGACATTTATCCCTTTTTCCTTTGCAGCGTGGGCGAGCCTGATAAGCGTGTACGCCGCCTCATCGCGATAGGGTCCGTTTATCGATACGATCGTTAAGGTTTTATTATAACCGTTGTTTGCCATTTTATCACCTCAGAACCAGGCTACCCTTGTGTTATCCTCGACTATGTGATCAAGGAGTGTACCTATTTCCTTTACTTCCACTCCTGCGATCAGGTTGCCGTCAAGTCCCCTCGACTGCACAGCCTTATCGTCTGCGAGAATTCTGATGCCTTTCTTCTTTGCATCCAGAAGTTTGTTTCCGAATTCACTTTTTCTTGCAGCGGTAACTCCGTCTTCCACAAGATAAAGGGAGACGTTGCTGCCTTTCTTTGCCTTGGCATTTAACCCGATATCAAGCACGAGATTGGGTATCTCGGTTGTATATGGGTCTTTGGACAATACCAACAGTAGATTTGTCATATTTATCGACCTCTAAAATAGATTTCATGTTCATTATTCGATACATCCGCCAGTTCCTGCTCAACTCTTGCTATCATTGCATCGAGTGTTTCAAGCACCGGCGTTCTTCTCTGCGCGCGTGAATACTCAAACTCACGCCATTCCTTCAGTGTATTGAGAACCGGAGTTGTTTTCTGTACTTTGCCTTTATCAGAGACAAAGACGATTCCTTCTTTTTATGGGATTCATTTTGTATCACCTGATACCTACAAAATAACTCAATACATATATCAGTTCAGAAATCAGCAACTTTTGATGGTTCTATTCCAAAATCGTAACAATAGAGGCAATTTTTGTCTAAAGGAGGTTAAAAGCCTGGAAGAAATATCAAATATGTTTAGAAATATATTCCACGTCAGAGATACTTATACCCCACTTAATTCTGTCCCACAGCCGTTGAAAGGAAAATCTTTATTAAGTACATCTTATATACATATCAATAATACTTCAATTCAGGTGTATAATGAATACAGTCAGGATAAATATAACTCTACCCTTAGAGATCGCAGAAATGCTAAAAAATGCGAAAAATAAATCCAGTTTTATATCAGAAGCGATCAGGGAGAGGATTGAGAGAGAGAAAAAAGCCAATCTTATCAGAGAATTGAGTGAAGGGTATAAGGTAAGAAAAAAGGAGGAAAAAGAAATATCACTTGATTGGGATACGACATCAGGAGACGGAATTGATTAAAAGGGGTGATGTCTATTGGGTCAAACTTGATCCGATAGAAGGTTCAGAGATCGGAAAAACAAGACCTGCGGTCGTGATCTCAAATGATATTAACAATGAATTTGCCGATACTGTTACCATTCTTCCTGTTACTTCAAGTGTGGAGAAGGTGTATCCTTTTGAAGTTCTCATGAAGAAAGGCATTGCAAATATGTCCAGCGATTCGAAAGTGAAGGCAAATCAGATAAGAACTGTGGATAAAAAGAGGCTAAAGGAGCGAACCGGAACAATACCAGAGACGATCTTGAGAGAGATAGAAAAAGCTGTGAAGATCCACCTTGAGATAAAGTGAATTCTTTAGGGTTGCATGGAAAGCACGATGTCGACCGGCGCACATACTGACTCGCACCACCATCACCGGAATCCATTAAAAAATGCCATTTATTCTTGATAAGCGGCGGCTCCCCCTGAGAAAGTGCAATACTCGCTATCTCTTTCCGATAGAAAACGCCTTCCCAAGATATTTGCCGATCCCATAATACCCTGCAGTATCCGGTGTGAATATGACCGGTCTTATTTTTTCAACATCAGTAAACCCATCTTTTCCCAGCACACCCTCATCTGCTTTGACATCCATGATCTCGCCGATGAACTCGGTATGCAGCCCGATTTCAATTGTGTGGAGCAGTTTGCACTCAAGAACAATCGGGAATTCTTTCACGTATGGGGCATCCACCAGTTCGCTCTTCACGCTGGTAAGACCGGTTTCCTTGAACTTATCCGTATCCCTACCCGATACGGTACCGAAATAATCAACCTCTTTCAGGTACTTTTCGGATGGTACATTCACGGTGAAAGCTTTTCGCGCCACGATATTCCCATGCGAATACGTTGCTTTCCTGAGAGATATGGCGACACACGGTGGTTTGGAGCAGCAGATCCCGCCCCATGCTATGGTCGATACGTTCGCTTTTCCTTCCCTGTCATACGTTCCGATCACCCAAGCCGGGGCAGGATGGGCAATAGTTGTTGCACCCAATGATTTTTTCATAAATTCCTCCTCATTGTATTTCTGGTTATCGTATATTTTAAAGCATCGGTTCATCTCATATTCGGCTTCTTTCATTTTGGAACAATACTTTCACGACGCTTGGCATTTCCATATAAATTAGATATATCAATATAACATCGGGTGGAATCAGAGAATGAAAATAGTAATTGATCATCGGGAGATGCGCGGAGGAGTTATAGAGGAACTTCAAAGGCTTGGCGCGGACATCGAGTTCGCTGCCCTGCAAGTAGCGGACTATGTCGTAAGTGACCGCGTGGCATTTGAAAGAAAGACGGTTGATGACCTCTTTGCTACCATGTTCGAGCGCAGGGAACTATTTTCACAGCTTATGGACCTTTCAAGATCGTACAGGCTGCCAATCCTCATAATGGAAGGTGAAGATCCGTTCTTTTATTCAAAACGAAGAGTGAACCCAATGGCGATACAGGGCTTTCTCAATACCATTGCCCTCATGCGCATACCAACGCTATATACGCTCAATGCGGCAGAGACTGCGCAGGTCATTTTCATGATCGCTGAAAAAGAACAGAATTGCAGGAAAAAACCATTCAATTTGCATGGAAAGCGAAGCCACCTCTCGCAAAGCGAATTAAAGGAATATGTCGTGTCATCGATCCCTGGCATTGGTCCGGTTGTGGCAGGAAATCTGCTATGTCATTTTGGAAGCGTTGAGAAGATAATGACCGCGAAGCGGGAAGAACTTATGAAAGTGGATCGTGTCGGGTCAAGGATAGCGGATACGATAAGGAAACTTGCTGCAGACCAGTTATGAAAAAGCGAAAAAAATTAATTCAAACCTGCATAATCCATTACTGCCGGTCTACATCTCTATCAAAACAAGCTCGAACGTGATGCCCATGCATGACTGGCAGAATCCAAGGAATTCTTTTGCATTGACAGACGTTTCTTCGTAGAGGGATTTCGATATATAAAAAACAATGTGGACCTTTCCGGGGTTCCCGGCGAGCCTCTTTCTTATCTCGCCGTGAAGCTCCTCAAAAAGAGCCACAAGTGTTTTGAAGTTAATCCTTTTCAGGATGCGGAGGCGCCCAATCATGGTCTCATCTACCCAGATACGATAATTCGCAGTTTTTTTGATGAAAACATCACTCTCATTCATGTTATGCCCGGGCTTTTCTTATTTGATTCGATCCTTCACCGTTCCATTTTTCATGGATGGCAAAAACGATCCCTTCTTTGATTGAACATATTTTGTCACCACCTCTTCAATGTTGATGGATGATATATATTCCTGAATATACAGGCAGGTTTTGTCACTATTTGAACAAAACCAGAACTATCAAGTCAATAATTGCCGAATAAGTTAAACTTATGCTGATTATCTTCATAAAATAGATCGGAAGTTTCTCGCCATCGATGAAACTTATTCTCAACACATATACAATATTTAGTTCTATTTTATCTCAGGCGACCGGTAATACTTTTAGTAACAATATTTGGCTGACCTGCCTGCCCTCCAATGTCTTCACCGTAGAAAACTCTGTACGTATCATTGCTCAACCTCACAATAGACGGATCATACACCCCACCTTCTTGAATGACAGGCTGCTGGTCTCCAAAGGTAAGACCATCGTCAGAAATAAAACTGTAAATACCCTGGGGCTGTTCGGATTTTTGCGGCGCATTTGGAGGTGGTGGTAATATGGCTGACATTGTCCCACCCATTGCTTCAAAATCACCAGAAACATAGAAAATCCTGATCCTGCCATCAGGAAGCTTAATTGCCTCAGGTACAGAAGACCAACCTCCATCTCCTGTCTTTTCTGAATCGATCCTCAAGCTTGAACTGCCCTTCTTTTGGCGCTTTTTGGATCTCGTGCCGGGTTCTTATAAGGGGGTTAGGGCATTTTTCGCCTCGAACCTCTAACATAAAATGTTTTGCCGGAAATATAAGTTGTAAAATATCTCAGTGTTTTCTTATGACCACTCTTAGCTCGCTTCCCGATTCCTCAACCTTCACAACCTCATGCCCGTGCTCCCTGCTCCATTTCGGGATCGTGTTTTTCGCCACGACATCATCGGTCAATACTTCAAGCTCATCCCCTGACTTCAATTTCTCCATCTCTTTCTTGGTATAAAAAAGCGGCAGCGGGCAAACCCTGCCTCTTGCGTCCAGTTTATGCATATATTATCAGATGTACCTCTGCTATATTGTAATTTTGGGTGAAGGCAAAAATTGCTCGAATTATTTGTTTTTTATGTCTTATATAAACAACAAAATATCAAAAATTTGTCGAGTATAAATGATAAATATAATATCAGACGCTGATACTCGCGCAAGGGAGATCAACGGTCTTATTTCAGGACTCAAATATATTCTAAGTTCCCCTGTCCACTTCCACAGCAAGCAGCTCATTCCCTGCTTTATTTGCCCACGATTCGATGTTCTGGGGCGCCACATGGTCGTTCGCCAGAGGTCTGGGAAATAGTTAACATGACCGCGGACGTTCATCCTATCGGCGCCTGAACCCAGCGAAGTCGGCTGGAAGGACACAGTCCTCCTCTTTTTTCCTTTTTTTGTTTATCATGGCTGGACAATTGGCGATAATCGCAATATTTATATAAAGGAAACTCCCTTCCGCTTCCGAGCGTGCGACCACGCTTAAACTCGTTTACAATACAGAAGAGCAAATCAGGCTCATAGAGAGAACCAACTTGGAGGAAAATGAATCTTAGACAACCAACTGTTCATTCTGATTCGCAGTAGTAACATATATATCGGGGGACGGCTTATATAGTCAAATTGAGCGGTTTTGACAAAAAACCTTTAGACAGTATTGCTAAAGTTGAGGTTTTTGCCTAAAGAAAATTTACAGAGTTCGCTCAGTGATGAAGGTGATTATAATGGTGGAAATGGAGCTATCCTCACATGAACAGCAGCTTAACAGGTTGCTTGATGATCCGGACATCCTGCCTGCACAGAGAGCTGTAGTAAAAAGGTACGACCTTGAAGGAAAGATGAACGAAGGCGTAGCTTTAAAGACAAGGCTTTCCCGGACATTCATTCTCGTGAACATGGCGCGGAAGCTGAAAAAACCGTTCAATGAGATGATGAGGGAGGATATAGAGAACCACATCTTCGGAATCAATCTTGCCCCGGCGAGCCTGGATCTGCACAAGGTAAATATCAGGGGTTTTTTCAAATGGCTCTATAAGACAGAGGATTATCCTGAGAACGTGAAATGGATAAAGCTCCAGAACCATAAGAAAAGAAAGCTGCCTGAGGACATTCTGACGCCTTACGAGATCAAAGCCCTGATGGATGCGGCAGATAATTCACGGGACAGGGCTTTAGTTTCTGTTATTTATGACAGCGGATGCCGCCTTGGTGAAATTTTGAGCATCAAGCAGAAAGATGTAACAATGGATCAGTACGGCGCGCGGATAGTCGTTCACGGCAAAACAGGAGATAGACCTGTAAGGCTCATACTTTCCACTCCAGACCTGATCCGGCTGCTGAACGAGCATCCTGATAAGGGTGCTGATAAGCCCCTGTTCTTCAATGATAAAAATATGGGGAAGCATCTGGGACCAAGGAGAGTCCAGGTAATCGTTGATTCGCTGGGGAGAAAAGCTAAACTGAGCAAGCACGTTTATCCCCATCTCCTCAGGCATTCCAGAGCCACTCATCTGGCGACAGATTTCACCGAATCTGAACTCAAAGTGCTTTTTGGCTGGACCCGCGACAGTCGGATGCCCGGAATATATGTCAGCTTATCGGGCGGGGATGTTGAAAAGAAAATCCTGGAAAAAGCCGGGCTGCTGACCAGAGAGGAGGCAAGAAAAGATGACGAAGTATTGAAGCCCAGGAATTGCCCGCGCTGCAAAGAGAATAACCCTTCGACTGCGCGGTTTTGTTACAGATGCGGCATGGCTTTAGACCTGGAAACTGCCGTGAAGATAGAGAAGGGAGAGTCAGGAACCGCACTTGAACTCATAGATCTGATGCAGAGAGAACCCAGGCTGTTAGAAATGCTGAAAAACATCACAAAGGTACCAGAAGCGGTAAAATAAAAAATAGCTTTATCTCAATGTGATCCTCGCAGTTCTTCCCCCGCTGCCATAAGGATCATCTGCGCCCCGCCCTTCAGGAAAGGCGGCCCGAACTGCGCCAGATATTCAACCAGGTCTCTCTCCTTTTTTATTTTCTCTTTCGCGTAATCCACGAAAATAGGGGGAAAGTCCTGTTGTGCTATATTGTTCATGTATTGTAATAGAGAGTCCCAATACTTAAATTATAAGTTTCAGTGAATTAAATTTACTGCAACTTAGTTTCAGTAAATTCAAATTACTGAAACTATGCGAAGATTTTAGAGGATTTGGCTGGCAATTTATTTTTAAATAATATCCCCAAGCAGATGTTTAGCGTTCAGTAAAACACATTGCGGTTATTTCCGTAGGATTCTCGGAGGCGTTAGCCCTGCGGTCTTTTTCTTCGCCTTGTTGTACCAGGTGCGGATGGTATCATATGACCGATTAAGAGCGGCAGCAACCTGCGAACGGGTCATGTGCCGCTGCTCAATGAGTTCAAGTACAAGAGCCTCGGAGATTGTGACGTCCCCATATTCCGCTTTTTTGAAAATGGATAGCGGGATTACGGTATCACCCTTATTCGCCGTGTGCAGTACCCTCTTGTTGTATGCAAACGCATCATACGCATCCCCGTACAAGACCTTATTTGCAAGGTAGTGGGCTTCCGTGGTGAAATGCCTCCCTGCATATTTGAACCTGAGTGGTATATTTAGGTCAGCGAACTCTTTTCTCAGTTCCTGCACCTGCGTATTCAATGCGAATATCTCTGGAGAGTTGATTTTCCAAATACCCATAACCCGGTTAAGTAGGTCCTGACTGTCAGAATATATCATGATGCCTTCAACTCCTAAGATATCCCCTGTACCCATGAACAGCTTCCTGGTTTCGGTCAGCCCGCGCAGGATTGCTATCATCTCAGCCATTTGTCCCGTGCCTGTCCCTGCAGGCTCCGTCACATTCCACGATGAGGTACATGACCGTTATATTATAACGGGGAGTGGATATAGTTTCCGTTATTACTTAACGGTTGTTCAGGGCTTTTCCTATCCCCATTTTTAAGAATATCAAAGTTCTATTGCCGTAACGGATGTTCGGAGCATATTGAAAATAACAGTCTAAAAGTCATTTTAAAAAAGTTTTGTTGCGCCTATACATGCGTAAAAATCAAATATTTTTGACAAAATATCTTAATACGGTTCTCGTTCTGGAGCGTCTTAGGGGATGATCCTAGTGCTTCCTGCGCCTGTCCAGGCCCGTTCTGTCCTCTAAACATGAACAGGTTTAAGGCAGATATGAACAGGTTTTGAATAAAAGCTAAACATGTCTAGGCTAAAGCTGTTCATGATTTGGTTTGAGGGATGCGAGACCTTGAACATGTCCTGGTAAGACCTGAACAGGTTTATAACAAAACCTGAACAGGTTCATGGCAGACCTGAACAGGTTTAAGGCGTGAAAGCTGAACAGGTTCATGGCAGACCTGAACAGGTTTTGAGATAACTGTTAAAAAAATGGGTTCACCTGTGCGTATGGTCAAAAAAAAAGCAGTGTGCAGGGGATAACGGGCAGGTATGAAAAATATAACCTGTACATGTATCAACATGTTCAGGTAATCTTTAGATACCCTCTGATAGAAAAATTCAAAAATCGGATTTGTCCAGGACGCATCTAAAACCAGAGATAAGTTTCAGGTTTTCAATAGTGTTAAAGCCCGATCTCCACAGGTAGGTATATGACACTGTTTTCGTTTGACCTGTCCTGTCCCTCTCAGTGCATCCCCAATATGAGCTGCGTTCACGGGAATCGCCTGTTCATCCTCCGTTGACCTGGACGCCCGTAACACCATATGTCTTACTGGCTATCTCAGAGAAGCGCATCCGTGCTCCAGTTGTATCCCCCATCTAAAACGGAACGTCAATCACCTGTATTCTCAGTATGGATACTATAGATACTATGGATATTATGGATATATATAGTACGGATCGGGATTATTTTTATAGGATATCACTACGCTGTGCTGGTTTCACTCTTCGGTACTGTTCGATTATGTGAACTTGTATGTAGGCTTGTAAACCGAATAATGGACACTGGTCGCCTTAGATAGTTTTTAGTATTTTGAGAGGTAATATCATAATCATGGAATTTGATCAGTATCCTGGATGGGAGTTGGTATCAGGCGATCCCCGAAGAGCGCCTTACTGGAGGCGCATAGCGCCGAACTGGCAAAATCCCTCTCCTGCCCAAGAAGAATGCAGGCGAAAGTTTGGTGAGTTTGCTTCGCAGACGAAAGGACTTACCGGTACAACTCCATTGCCAGATGGCAGGATTCTCTCAGCATCCGCCGTTGAAATATCAAAGGCTCTAGCTCCAAAAAGTTGTATTGAACCTACAGAGACTGAGGCTGCCGCACCGCATAATGAATCGACCTCTACAGATCACCCCATTGAGACTATCTTCATGGCAACATCCACTCTAGCAGAACCTTCTGGGATAGCGCCTCTGATATCTCTATACCGTGATGTGGAAGAAATTCGTGCCATGAAACGGCGTGGAGATGAGGCTGTATTGCAGAGGTTCAATAGTGATTTAAGAACTGAACGTGAACGACTAAAGACTAATTTTGAAAAATCTAAAGCAACCATTGAAGAGCGTAGACGGGGTAATGAAGCACTCATCAGAGAATTCATAAATGCTCCACATGCCAAGACTGATAATGTAATGCGGAGCAGATTACAAATCCAAATTGAAAAAACACAGAGTAAACATGAAGACACAATTCCGCCGATACCTGTACCTGCGTCTTTTTCATCAGCTGCTCCCCCTGCCAAGCCTGTACCTGACGACTTCAATCCTATCTCCTTCCTCGGTTGGACCTTCGGCGCGGTTTCCGTCGCCGGTCTTATCGCATGGAGTCTGAAAAGTAAAAAAAACACCGCTGCCGCTTTGGATATCGTACAAACTGTAAACGCAATTTTGAATCCGGGGCGTCCTTCGCCGCCGTTCAATAAACTATGAACGAGGAACTTTTGGATATCCCCATCTTTTCGGAAGAGGGGGGAGAAGAGTTGCTTCATACTCTCGCCCCCGGCTGTACGCCGTCCAATTGTTTGATCTGCACCATGTCCTCCTTTTGTCTCAACAAGGTTCTGATCGCAGCCACCTAATATAAAACCACGTAGCTGCCGCTCGTTATTTTTAAAAAGCCCCGTAAACGCGATATGGCGCATTTTCTCCCCCTGGCTATGGGCACACATCTTCCCTCTTCCCGGCATTATATGTATCTTGCATACCTTTTATGCAAAGTATGTAAAGGTATGTATAACGCATAACCATTATGCAGTATGCATAATTAGTATGCAAATTATGCACAGGTATGTATCATGCATAACAATTATGCAATGTATGTATAGGTATGTACAGCGCATAACAACAGCTCTTTAGCTCCTGAATATCCTTTAAGCATAATGCATATCTGTTATGCAAAGTATGTACATGAATGCATTTTACATAATTATTATGCAAAGTATACATAGTATGTATGAGTATGCACATGTATGTAAAAGTATATATTGCATAACTTGCATACAGAGTATGCGAGGTGAAATATATGGATACGTCAATTCGGCTCAATAGTGATGTAAGAGATCGTCTTGCTTCCATGGGCAGTAAAAAAGAGACCTACAATGACATCCTGAAACGCCTGATTGAACGGCTTGAAAGAAGGGATGACAGTTTCAAGACCGCGACAGTAGGGCAAAACGGTATGGCTTCCATTGGCAGGCCCTACGTAGGGAAAACCGTTGAATGGCGGATCAAGAGTTAGGGTCAAGAGTTAAATAGATACAGAGCGTTGTTCCATTCGCAGGGTGCTCTTTGAGTAATCCGCGCCCTGTTATCCTAACGTTTCCTTGAATGCCGTGACGGGAGCGGCTGCGCTGGATGCGATATGGTGCGTTATTTTTGTATCTCCCATATCCGAATACCTGGTTTTTATTGCTTTTGCATTTAATGGAAGTGAAGTCCTGTGCCATTAATTAATGGAAGACGCGGAACGGGTATAGTCAAGGAAGGTAGCTACCTTCGTTTTTCCCCAAGGTGCCGGATTGGTGCCCTCTGGCTGGTGCGGATATTATTATGTTAATGAAGCGCATAAATATTTATTACATCGATGGCACAAATCAAACTTCTAACACTCGAAAATCTTCTGGATATCAACGAAGAGATAAAAAGAAAGTCGTTAAGCTCAGACTGCTGTGGAGTCTGTTCAGGAGCATCCTGTTTATCCGCATGGTCGGGGGCGGGAGTTTCCGTAGATACTGGTAATTCTTTTTGTGGCTCTGCCTCTTCTGCCTGCGCCTTCTCCGACTTCTCTTTTTCCTTTATCTCTGTGTAAATCTTACCGATTGATGCTTCTCTTTTTTCAAGCCTCGCTATCTGCTCAGGCGTTCCTTTTTCTATGATTACCTTGGCATATCCAATTGTACGTTCTGAAACGTCTGCAATTTTAGCAACTTCGGCGCGGGTGTTAACTGGTATAATTTCTTTAGATTCAGGTTCTGGCAAATTTGCCAAAACCTGATTTAAAACTTCTATAGACTGTCTGCTGGCTTCTCGTTTGTTTTGTAAAGCCTTCTCCCTGAAAGCCTCTTCCAAGCTCAGTCCTAGCGTACATCTATCCCAATGAGAGAGGTTGCGCTTGGCGAACTGGTTCTTGGCAATCCATATCTTGGCATCGCTCCTTAAAGCGAACTCCCGCTGCACAGTATTGAAGGGAATATCGTGTACCGTGCATATCTCGTAGCGGTGATGACCGTCAACAAGCGTGTTCCCCCACACCACAAGCGGATCCCTGCATCCTTCCTCTAAGATACTTTCCTCAAGCCCTCTGTATTCCTCATGTGATAATCTTCGGATTAATGCTTTAAATTCAGGATCTATTATCAGTTCCATAACATTCCCTCAGTCATTTTTCATCCCATTTTTCCTTCAAATTTCCCGCATCTCCTCTCGACTATACTCCCCCTCAAAGCGGTGTTCTCTCCCTGAAAACAGATTCGTTTAGCTGTCTTTGCGTTAATACTTCCTTTGCTACTATTCCTCTTTCTTCAATCAACTCCACTTTTTTATATACGCCATCTATATCCTTGGGCTGTATTTTCCCACGTTCTATCAGCTCACACATGTCACTATAGACAGCGGACGGTCCTATACCGAAACCCAACTTTGAAAAAAATTCTTTGTAATCCTTGTCAGTAAATGTTGAGGGTATATCCTCGAAATAGTTGAGTCTGTCCTTCTTATCTAAATATGGTTGATTGTAACTATTTCCGCATGTTTTACATCTTACTTTTAGGTATTTTCCTGTTGAAGTGTATATTACCGTTATACCTCTGAATTCACTGCTCTCGCACATTGGACATACCGTACCTATATCAGACTTGTCTATATTCGACAAAGATTTTGATAATTCTGTTTTTTCTTGAGATGCCTCTACCTTCCTCCAGAGACCTATGCTTGGATGCGTTAATTTATTTAGGTTTTTGAGTCTCCTGAAATCTTGGTATGCAATGTTTAATGTGACTTGGTGCCCTAATTTAGAAAAGAAATCTTGGTAATCATCTATTGTAAACAGTTGTGGGAGGTCATTGAGATGCTTGCATCTATCTATGAATTTATCTGGCACAGGTTGCAAGACCGTTTGGTTAGTCGGGTTGTATCCATAACTCTTCCCGCAGTTCTTACATCTTCTTTTTAAAGTTAGACCAACTTTGGAACTGTAATATTTCCCATCACTTCTCGATTCTTCGCTCCCGCATTTTGGACATTTAGTTTTTATCGGGATGGATCTATACTTCGACTTGATGATAAATTTTGCCCCGACTCCTTCTGTATCGTTTCTTCATTAATGCTTGGATGTCCGATTGAAAAATGTAAAGAATAGTGGCGTTCTACCTTTATCGTTTCTTTATAATTACCAAGTACGGACGGGGCTTTTTTGTATTTTCTGCGGAATAGATATGCTACAAATCCAAGTACTGCTGTGACCACTAAACCATACCATGTTACGAAATTTATCATACCCTACCTCTTCCTGACAATACCCCACATCTCCTGTCCACCATATCCCTCACCCCTGCCCTAATCGCCTCGCTCACCGAAGGAAAATCCCCAAGCTTCACAAGTACATCCAGCATCTCCAACTGCTGTTCCGAGACCCTCAGCGTAACCCTCTGCATGTTTACGCCCGCCTATCCAACTCTATCTTATTCGCCCAGTAATCTTCCTGAGCCTGAAAAGCGCGTATTGCCGCGTTCATAACCTCACAGGGTAACGGATTTGATTCAAGGTTAAATGCAGGACAGTTCTCGCCGCATGTCACTCTCTACGATTTTTTCTGAGCCACAAAGCGGACATTTTGTATTATCCCCTATCTTGAAGGACTCATGGCAACCAAGACAATAAAAATAATAATCGGGTGGATACTCCCCCTCCTTTACAGGTTTATCTTCCTCTACGGGTTGTTCTAATTCCGCTTTTAATTGAGCATCTTCCTGTTTCAGTTTAGCTATAACAGTATCACGACTATGCTCTTTGGCATCCTTTTCCATTTCCTCTTCTGATTCTAACTCCGGCTTCGGTTCCAAATCAGATTCAGAAGGCTTTGATGCTACCTGAGCCTGAATTGTTTCCTGCTCTTCCTCTGGCTCTTGTTCTTTCTCAGGTTCTTGCTGTATCTCCTGATTAGCTATGGACTGGACAATCTCAAGCGCGGAAGGCTCCGATTCTTCCTCCTCAGGTTCTTTTGATGGTTCACCGGGTTCGTGGGGTTCGCCGGGTTCGGAGGGTTCAACAGGTTCATTGGGTTCAGCGGGTTCGCCGAGTTTGCCGGGTTCGGCGGTTGCTTGAACGTCAGAGGGGGGTTCGGACTTTGGTGGGGGACTGTCTAAAGTACTGTTACCAGCGCGTACAAGCGTGTGTAACTTCTTTACACTGTCCATTCTCGAAGGGATTTCTAACTTATTCCGTATCCTTGTGACTGTCAGTTCAATGCTTCGTATTGTTATACAAGCCGAGTCATCAGGGTCAAAGATGTCAGCATATTTTTTAGCTACCCGCTCTCTGATTTTATCCTTCGTCTCCCTGCGAACATCCGCGCCGGTACGCCAGTCGGGTTGTATTTCATCCAGAGCTTTAATTATAAACGCTTCTTTAAGCGTGCATTCGTGTGTCATTTAGCCATCCATCCTTTTAAATTTCCCGCATCTCCTGTCCACCATATCCCTCACCCCTGCCCGGATCGCCTCGCTCACCGAAGGGAAATCCCCGATCTTAACGAGTGCATCCAGCATCTCCAACTGCTGTTCCGAGACCCTCAGCGTAACCCTCTGCATGTTCACTCCCTCTGCCTGTCCAGCTCTATCTTATTCTTCCAGTAATCTTCCTGAGCCTGAAAAGCGCGTATTGCCGCGTTCATAACCTCACAGGGTAACGGATTTGATTCAAGGTTAAATGCAGGGCAGTTCTCGCCGCATGTTACGCCGCATACCGGGGTGATGGGACATTCACTTTCCAATCTTATCCCCCTCCCCGGCAGCCATAAGGACCATCTGCATACCGCCTTTCAAGAACGGAGGACCGAATTTCGCCAGATATTCAACCAGATCCCTGTCCTTTCTCAGCTTTTCCCTGGCATACTCCACGAAAATTGCAGGGAATTCCTGCTGCGCCGGGGTTCCCATGCCTGAGGAAAAATCTTAAATAATCACAGAGCGTATCCTTATGTGCAGCAGCCGCACAAGTCCCTTAAGTGCGGCTGCTTTGCCCGATTTATTATTACCCAGATTAGTTTTAATAACCCGGTTCTTTTGTTAAGTTGCAATTTTAACGGCTTTGTCAAAGCTGAGTATATCTGAGTCAGTGACTGACCTCCCTTTTAAAAGCTCCTTTACCGTTTCTGAGCATTCCGAAGGGATGTTACCTGGTAACACAGGGAAGCACGCTGATCATTGGAACAAACCACCTTTTCGGGTGCGTCCTCTGACCAGAGCGCAAATTAAAGTGGTGTGTTCTCTGGTTACAAAACACACCCGAAAAATTAGAATCAATCTGTGGACGATTCAGCAACATCGTGGCTAACTCAGTTGCAGTTACCGCAACAAAGACTAAATTAATATAATATGAGGTATTTAACTATAGGTAGCATGATAAAAAGAGAGATTAAAATCGGTGATATTCTTGCCAGAGGTTGAACTAATTGTTCTGGGCGATGTTCAAGGTGTTGGTTACAGGCAATACGTCGCAGGAATTGGAAGAAAACTAAACCTTGTAGGGTATGTTAAGAATCTAAAAAACGGTACAGTACAGATTCGTTGCAAGGGGAATGAAAAAGTCATTAATGAATTTAAGGAGAAAATCAGCAGGAAAAATCCCCCCGAAGCACCTCTCATATATGTTGAAGAGATTAAGGAGAAGTTACTTGTAGAAGGAACAATTAAACAAAAATTCTTTGAAGAGCTATATGGTAAACTAAATGCTGAGATGTCGCAGGGGAATACTACAGGCATGAATTACCTGAATCTTTTCAGGACAGATACCAATACAAATTTTGCCTGCCTGGACGAAAAATACCATACCATATCTGAGAATATGATTGCTGTTGTTAACTGTATTGAAGAGAGAAACAAAACATTCGAGAACAGAATAGAAAAAATCGAGAACAGAATGGAAAAAACGGATAAGAGTATTGAGTCCCTACTAAAGATTCTTGCCTCAAAATAGACGACATAATCATAGTAAGTTTATGTCATTTTCAAGGTTTTTCCCCCTATTTAGTACCTGTTATTATGTCAAAATGACATAATTTACCACTAAGTTATGTCATAATTGCCCTTTGTTCTTTTTAAGCGGCGCATCAACCAAAACAAGGAATATTAACTCCAGAGTTTATCAGACATATTTACTCTATCCTCAGATTGAGCAACGGTCATTCTATTATTGCCCTTTCCAGTTGCTCGGACAATCTAACGAATTCAGCAAAATCTTTAATCATCCCTTCGCCCTTCTTTGTTAATCTGTACTTGATTCTATTTTCCTCGTTTACCCGGACTACAATAGGCTCAATTAAGTTATAACGGGTCAATTCTTTAATACGCCTATTTAAAGTACTCGGATTGATTTTAATATCCCGCAGAATGTCATTAAAAGATTTTGGTTGGTGGTGGAGAGTTAGAACTACTTCGCAAAAATAGCTAGTATCCAATATTTTCATTGGCATAATAGCATAGAAAGCTTTATATGTTTTTGAATGTTTAATATTATAACGATAGTTAAGTTTCACGATGATAGTTTGTCAAATACAAAAGGAGGAGACAAAATGAGAAAATTTGTAAGTTTAATTCTGCTTATAACTCTGATGCTCCAGTTGACCGGAGATGCAGGATTTAACGCCACTAACATGAATCCGCAGAGTCAGGTTCACAACGCACATATCGGGATAGGAACTGCTAACCTGAATTGCGATACCTGCCACGGATTCCCGGCGCATCCTGTACAGGTACAAAATGGAAGCGGACCGGGACAATATATTGTTTGCGAACAATGCCACGCTGCACCGCCTGACTCATTTAAACCCAGTATGGGCAACCTTATAGTAATACATTTGTCAAGAAATACCTATTGCACGAACTGCCACGGTGCGGACTTCGTTACAATTCACTCCTCTGTAAAAGTGGATATAAACACAACAACTGGAACAGTCGGGACTTCAAAATGTGAATCGTGCCACAGAAATCCTCAGCAGTTTACATCACACGTTAACGGGGGAAAGTACTGTCTGGACTGTCACGGCAACAAGACCACCCCATTAATCATAGCAATATCTCCTACCAGCACTCCATTGGCTATACCAGTATCTACATACGTAACATCTGCAGCCAGAGTCAAGATACTTATAGTTTCCCAGTGGGGTTTCGTGTCGGCTACTCAGACGATCAACACAGGCGACGAGGTTATATGGAGAAATGATGGGAAAGTAGCCGTTACTCTTGCCAGCAGCAATGGACTTTTCGATAACCAGATACTGGAATTTGATAAAGAATATCGTTATACTTTCAACAAACCTGGGACTTATAGTTTTTATCTGGATGAAAATAAAAATTTAAAGGGGACTGTTATCGTAAGTGGGGCTGAGAGTAGCAGTGCATCACCAGTTAGTACTCAAGTTTCAACCTATGCAGCACCGACAGTTAAACAAAGAGCGCAGCTTCAAGTCACCTATGAGGTTGGTGCAGGGAGAACGAGGGAGGAACTCACGATATCGGTTCATCTCAAAAATATAGGAAATGCCACGGCGAGTAAAGTAAACCTGACGATAGAAAATCCCCCAGAGCTTCAGGCAGCAGTCCTTTCAGGGAGCGAGCAGGTTGGGAACATAATCACATGGAACGGAGAGATAGAACCTAGAAAAGAGCATGTAGCTCAATATGCAGTTAAAATCGTTACAGGGAGGAGCATAGAAGTCCCGCTGAAAGTGACCTATGTAAAGATAAGCCAGGAGGAGAAGGCAAGAGAACTGGGCATCAGTTCAGCATCTTCGGCTGAAGTAAATGCTGCACTCACGCCAGAGGAAATAGAACTTATAACCCTAGTGATGAAAATTGCACTTTCAGCAGTACCCGGGTTTGAGGGAATAATGGCTATAATTTTGGTGCTGTCAGCAGGTAGTATCTTGAGAAAAAGAGGTAGATAATTACCTCTTTCTTTTCTATTTTAAGATGCAAAAAAGCTATATAGAGATGAAAAACAGTACTTGCATACGCAAATCCACTACATCAGCTACTCCTCAATAAAACATTACCTGTGAATGATACGGTAATCTCTTTTATCTTGCCTTTCTGCGCGATCAGAACAGCATTCATATCTGCAAGTCTTGTTATGAATCGTGAGATTGTGCTCTCCGAGAGTTTTGTCCTTTTTGATATCTCAGTGATCGTTGTGGGCTGATGTTTTGATATATCTGACAGTATATGCTTTGTTTTTTCATCCAATAAACTGGTTATTCGGGGAAGCGATATCTCACGAGCTACTCTATCCATATCGCTGAAAGAGACCGTTTTCTTTATTTTATAAGAATTTACAAGGCAGGCAACCACAAAGGGAACGAGAACCTCGCGCGGACCGCCCGACATGTTGGCTATGATCTCACCTTCCTGGGAACTAATCAGGTTCATCAGTTTTATCACGCACCCTTCAAAATCCTTATGTGGAACACGGAATACCTCGATTTTGATCTCATTGTGTATCTGATTTGTGAATTTCTGAATCTCACTCAGCGTATTTTCAGCCCTTGGGTCATTCCCTTCTTCAGGTCGTATGAGTACAAAGCGGTCACCTTTCTCTATACCGTATTTGACTATCAGAGAAATGATCTGGGAAATATCGAATCCGATGGTCGAAATATATGTTTTCATTGGATTGAATTATGCATTTATTGCATATTAAGTTTTATGTTGCAAATTTTTGCAAATAAATATCAGATATGCAAAATTATGAAACCATTTCAATATTTCGGAAACTTTAAATATAAGGCATCTCATAGGTGACCAGCATGGTGCAGCAGATCAGGATCACCACAAGACCTCTATCAGAATTCGATATCCCGTCAAGCGAAGGATACAGACTGTACTCATCCCTCCTTTCATGCATGAAAGAGGCAGATGATGAAGCAAGCAGTCTTGTGCATGATTCATCCAGGAGTTCTATCCATTTAAGCGGGCTGAAGGGCAAGTTCTTCAGAAGCGACCGCCCCAACTTCAAGAGGGTGGTGCCGGGCGAGAGGTATATGTTCCATATCGGGGTGACAGACCCTGCTGAGACAAAGATATTCCAGGCAATGGTGAAGCCCCTCATCTTTGACCGGCGTAACCTTGACCTTGAAGGCGGGGAACTCATGATCGAAGATTTTTCAAGCACAACAAAGACCTTTGAAGAGATATTAGAATCCGTATCCAGATATATGCGCCCGAAGCTCATTTTTGATTTCCGAAGCCCCACATGCATCCAGTACAGGAACAGTGATGTTACAGAAATGTTCCCTCACAGGCTTGCTGTTTTCAGGTCTCTCCAGTCAAAATGGAACGGCGTGTGCCCTGAGGAAATGAGGCTTGCACTTTTAGATGATGATATTGAGAGGTATCTCGTAGAAAAACCGGATGCACAGTCCTATAGAACTCATTCCGTGATGGTGAATACCGTATTTGACAAGAACAAAGGTCATGCACGCCCCATTTTTAAACAGGGCTTCACAGGAAGCTGCACATACTGGTTCACTAAGGATGCTCCTGTATCTGTTAAGAATGCGGCGCTCATCCTGGCGCAGTTCGCGGAATTTAGCGGGGTGGGGAGTAGTGTGAGTAGAGGGTGCGGGTGGGTGGAAGTGAGGGTGGAGGAGGCGGAGAAATGAATAATATAGAAGATCCATTAGAAAATTTCTCAGAAGAGAATCTGGAAAAGATAATTAATGAAAAAGATGATGAATATACAACTATAAAAAAATATCTCCTAGATTATGTATCAACTGTTGTTACGCCGCTATTCAAAAATTCCGCTCAATTTGATGCAAAGTATAAACGAGCACTGAGTTTTCCAGCACACACCATTACAGCAGTTTTTACAGGTTCAATTCTTTATATCCATGACCGCTATTCGACCGGACAGGCACTTCCACAAACTCATGAAATTAAATTACTATGTACGGCGCTGACGCTACATGATATCAACAAGTTTTATAATGAAACCAGGAATGCTGATTTTTCAGGAAATTATAGCGCATTAATCCAGGATTATTTTATAACAGACCCATTTAATCTAAAAACTTATTTTCCTGAATGGAAGAACGAACTTGAAGAGATCATATTTCTTGTCCAGCATGCTCAAGAATCAGATGATGCGCAGCATGAAACAAGATTTTCAAGACCTAAATATGCCAAACTTATGCCTTATATAAAAATAGGAGATAAAGTTTCAAGTTTAAGCAAATCAGATTATCCTTTACAGGAAATTCATAAAAAATTAAAAAATGAAGGTCATGATGTTCATCTTCTATTGCTGCCTGAAATGCCGCAGCAACTTTTATCTCAAATTGTATATCGTAGTGCTAAGAAGTTTTTGGTAAAATCGGGCAGTATTCCTCTATTAATATCTCCCCAAGGCATACTATATTTATCAAAAAATAAAATTAATATTGATACATCAAAATTAAAATTGTTGATAAGTACAGAACTTATTGAAAGAATGCATGCTAAACCTGATTTTACCGATAGAAAATTTGATTTAGCACCCCTTCTCGCGGTTCCGCTTAATAAGAATGAACGCTTCGATTTTTATGTTGAAGCTGTACGTAAGAAAACAGAATCCGGTTTATTAACAGTCCTTGGAAAAACAATATATCCAGAAGATACAATAATTCAAGAATCGCTCGCAAGCATCGCATATTTTATATATACTGATAAAAAAGGATCTGACTGGACAGAGTTTCCTGATTTGGAAAAATTCATTAATGATGATAATTTAAAAGAAATATTGCATAAAATTGGACAAATTCGTCAGAATTTTGCAGATAAAGAGGATGTTGGTGGGCAAAAATGCAAGCCATACACTGTTCACGAACTTGTGCAAAATAATAATAATTACATTGAACCTCTCAAGTTATTGCATGATCCTGTGAAAAATGCCATCTTATCTAAATTAGAATCCGAATCTTCTTTATTAGATTCAATAATCCAGGTAATCTGCACATATAACGAAGAAACATCGAAAGGGATTGTGGCTGAAACTTTTCCAGAAGGTAAAAAAAATATTTGCTTCATGTGTGGTGCAGTCGCTGATATGGATTATAAACCAGGAAAACATTTTCTACAATCAGGTGGTTTTACAAAACGCGCTTCACTTGATGACCAATATAAGCGTTATTGTGAAGCCTGTCAGATAGAATTTCAATTAATCAATGATATTATAAAAGTTAGAGATTTTAGAGAAACCGACAATTTGATTTTTTTCTATTTCTATTTTGATTCGATCTTTATAAATGTTGATCCATTCCACGAACAAATGAGCAAAGTTGATTTTGATGTGCAAGGAACAAAAACAGAAAAACTAGGCTTAGACTTTACACTTGGAGATTTTGATACGCCATTCCACATCGAACCGATGGCTATTCGTTCAAAAAAAGACAATTCAAGTATAAGCACAAGGAGGGCAAGGGCGATTCATACTGCCATAAAAGCTTGTCTTAATTGTGGGTGTAAATGTATTTCAACCAGTCCATACACTCTGATGAGAACATATAATCATGTGTTTTACAATGAAAAACCAACAACACTTGAAAAAAATATTGGAATTGACCGTATCAATAATTTTAAAGATGCAGGATTGAAAATGAAACAATTAGAATTTATCAATCAACTCGATGGATTGAAAGGATTACATCGTGTTCAACAATTTATTCCAATAAATGTAGTTCCTTTTGTGAAAAGTAAAGTTGAGAATTTCGCACTATGGGTAAATAAAAATGGATACAATTTGAAAAAATTATTTGGAGATGAGAATTTGGAAATGAAAGAAATAGCCAAAAAAGGTGAAATCCTTTTTGGAAAACACTTTGGTAACAGTTCCTATAAACGTGTCAAAATATTTAGGACAGCACTTGATTCACTGATGTCATCGATGGCGCAGAAATATTCTGACGAAGAAGCCATACGATTTGCAGCAGCAGAAGTCTGGAAAGATGTTGAAAGGGAGCAATATTCTCCTAAAAAAGGAAAAGATATTCCCACGGATTGCCTCGACTATATTCAGAGTATTGTTGTTTATCTAAAAAAGCACGGACTATGGAATGTAAAAAAGATATCGCAATGGGGAAATCCATTGACTGATTTGTATGAATTTGAATATATTTTAGCTATTAAAACATGAGGTGATTAATAATGGAATGGAATGAACTTAAGAAAAGCATACCAGATGATGGATTTGCTGAGAAGTACGAAATATACAGAAGAGCAAGACCAACAGTGACATTAGTAGTTTTAAGAAATGTTACAGACCCCATTCTCTTTAGAAGCACGGATTCTGAACGCGCTGAAACACAGGAATTCAATGGTACCATCCATGCCCAGGTGAATGGAGAGAAGTTTGTGAGTAAGGAGAGATTAACTGGATTAAACCTTTGCCGTGAGCTTGATGAAAAAGAAAATATAATTTCAGCAGAATACACATACAATGAACCAATTCCAAGCTTACCGAAATCCCAGACAGCCGATTTATTAACGTATGGTCTTGCAGGCACAGTCTCAGGCGCCACGTTCTCTCAAAAAAGCCGTGTAATCGAGGGATATACATACAGTTTAGAACCTTATGACCTGATGAATAAGGAAACACATAATGCTCTCTATGAAAGTGGAACAATGCGAGATGAAGCAGGCGGTCAGTCAGAAGCGCTTTTCAATCCGGTAAAAGTGCAACCAAGAACTCACTTTGTGCATTTCATAACACTTGAAGCTGGTACAAGAGAGATGTTTTTGTATCTTATCCACAACATCCTTAACACTGGACGATATGGCGCGCGAGAAACCCGTACCGGCAGAAACATGAAAAATGAAATAGTTGGTCTGATTACTTCAGAAAGTGATAGCAGCCTCAGTTGTGGGGAACTTATATGTGATTATATAAAAGATGCAAAGAATGAATTTTCACGAGCAGAAATTCAAGCAGCTATCTCAGCTTATATCGATAACCACAAACGCGCTGATTGGAGGATATATCATGCAAAAGATTTTTCACTGGCTCATGGCAGTGAATTTCCAAAATGGATTTTGGATTCAATCGATGTTGGGAATCGCTCAAAAATAGAACATTCTTTAGTTCTCAAGAATAGTTTGGAGATTTTACGAAAACAGGGGCTTGATGTCGTTAATAAAAAGCCTACTGAAATAGCAAAACCAGATTCAAACCAGACTAAAATCACTGCGGATAAATAAGGAATATTATAGGTGATTAATGTGGAGATAACAACATATCGCGCCACCCTATACTCACCCCTTTTTTATTCAAGTTCGGAAGGGGTTCTGATAAGTGCTGATCGTATATTGGGAAGCACAGCACTTACATATTCATTTGCATATACTCTTGGATTATTGAAAAAGCATTACAGACTCGATGATGAAGAAGCAATTAATCATAATTACAGGGAACTTGCTGATATCGGTTTATTCATAAGCGATGGGAAGCCAATCGATGTCAGTTTTAAAGAAGAGACTTTCAAGAGCACGGAATATCTATCCGAGCGAAGTTTAACAGTTACTGTTACATCTCAACCAAAAGGAGATATGGGCAGGTTTGAAAAATCAGAGCCAAGATGCATGGATTCTCCAGTAGGTATCAGTAAAGTAAGGCGGTATATAGGCCTTGCTCCTGAGAGCACTTTTGAATTTACGGTCTGGTCAAAAGAATCACTGCCAGATGATATTTTGTTAACTTTAGGGATACGCAGAAGTGGGGAATTGAGATTGAAAAAAATAAAACTTGCTGAAAAGGTTCACCTGAATCTGTATATGCTGAAAGAAGTTTATGGGATAAGTGATAAAATTCTTCATGAAATACTTAAAATATCGGGAAAGTTTGCACGGGGTAGTGATTTCAGAAAACAGCATTTCCTCGATGTGGATTTCAAATTTGTCAATGAAACGATTATTCCAATAGTATTAAGGTGAAAATTTATGGTGATTGTCGGGGAGGTTCATCTTCCAGTGATGGAAGATACACATAATTTCACTCCTTCGGGAAAATTGCGTCTTTTCCAGAAAGAATTCATCGATTGCGTTAAGGATAATAAAGCTGATGTTATCCAATTGATAGCTCCGACCGGCGCTGGAAAAACGCTCTGTTTTGAATATTTGCTGCATCAGAGGAATAAGGTACTTCTCATTTATCCAACTAATGCGCTAATCCAGAGCCAGATGGAACGTTTTAAAAAAAAGGGTTTCAATCCGATATATATTTCATCAAAAATTCTCTCAAAAAAAGGATACGAGCGCGCCCAAGAACTACATGGATTGATAAAGAGATATGATATTATATTAACCAATCCAGATATTTTTCAAGCGATAATTGGGGGTATGTATGTCAATCCCGAAGAGAATTTGGAACAATCATTTCATCTGTTTGAATATGTTATCTATGATGAATTTCATGCATACGGGGAGTTCGAGTTAAGCGGAATCCTTACACAGATTGCGTTATTTCAAAATATGAGTGCATGTAAAGTGATTTTGAGTAGCGCGACTCCAAAAAAAGAAATAATCGAACTTCTAAATCTTGTCAGAATCGGAAAGGATAGACATGCGCCTATAATAGAGAATATCTTTGCCACACCTTGCTCTATGGAAGAAGGCGAAATTATTCGATATCAAACGAAAGTGGAATTTCACCAGGGAAAAATCCTTGATAATATTAAAGATATTGCAGATGTGCTTCATAAAGTAATTGGAGAACTAAAACCAGGAAGTCCACAAATTCTATTCATTTTTGATACTGTGAAGGATAGCAATTTGTTTTTTACTCGTTTATTCAAGGAATATCCTGAAATATACGAGTATGCTGAGAAAGATAACGGTTATGATACAAATCAGATTGGGGATACACCGGATTTCACAAAATCTATTCTAATCTCAACCAATAAAAGCGAGGTCGGACTTGATTACCCAATAAAAATGCTGTTCATGGAGGATGGCTTCAGTATCGATTCATTTGTCCAGCGTTTTGGTCGTGCTGCTCGACATGAACCTGCCGATTGTTACATTTATACAAAAAAAGAAGCAAATCCAATATTTCCAGATGAAATCATAGCATATCCTACATTTTTGGAGAAGATGTCGTATATCACAGGTGAATATAATATTCAAACAAAAAGTGTGAGGACATTATTCACATTTAGACAGGCAATCGCAATTGAGAAATATGTACGCCGAAAAGATGATCTCAGGGCATATTTTGCAGTCGATACCGGATATAGCTATAAGTTATGGCTCAATTTTTTTATTTTACTGAATAAATACAACAAAGATGGATTAAATAATCCGAACTTGAAAAGATTAAAACTGCTCATTGACGACATTAAAGATGCATGCAAAAGTTTACGCGGGAGATCTCTAAGATATCCAGTTATTTACACACGGGGGCATGAAATACGTCAAACAATGTATGATCTTCTTTCAGTTTTGAATCGAGTTTCTGCGGTTGTGGAAAGAACAAATGAAGGATTCATTATTAGAGAAATCGAAAGTGAAGAAACAGGTCCATTCATAAGTGCAATAAAACTTCCCTATTTTCCAGATTTAATGGATTATCAAAAGCGTAGAGAGCAATTTAATGAAAAAATAGAGACTATCGCCAAAAAAGCAGTTGATGTTTTCCCTGAAAAACAGCAAGGATTTCTCCTTGCTTGTATTCGGTCATTATACTATTCAATCGAACCTGATCGGATAATATTGCCAGATGAGATAATTCTCTGGAATAAAAAGGTCATATCATTATCAGAGGATGCTATGGATGATAACTGATAACGACCTCCTCCTCGTCAACGTCTCCGACCTCAACCAGTACCTCTACTGCGCGCGCCGCCTCTACTACCTGATGTTCTACAAGACGCAGGGATTGAACTACTATCTCGCAGATGGGCGCTCAAAACATAAGAACCAGAGCAGGAGAGGCGGCTGGTATCGTGAAATATACCTGAAGTCTGAAAAAATGCACATGCATGGCAAGATCGACATTATAGAGGGAAAGGCTGACATGACTCCAATCGAGCGAAAACATGGCGATTCATATTATGACAACGACGAGGTCCAGCTCGCCGCCTACTGCATGCTCCTTGAAGATTATCTCGAAGAACCCGTGCGCCTTGGATACATCTATCTTTTCGGCACCAATGAGCGCTATGCCATCACAATAACCGAATGGCACCGCGAAAAGGTCATCGAAACCGTTGAAAAAATAAGAAGCATGTCACTTGATTCCATTCCCGATTTCACTGACAATCCGAAAAAATGCAAAAATTGCAGTACCTCGCAGTACTGCCTGCCTGTTGAATCAAAATTACTGGAGCGTGTATGAAATGAAAGAAACCGAAGGCATATTCGACGACAGCGTGGTATTCGTGACCACGCAGGGAAGCGTCATAGGCATAGATGGCGGAAGAATTACTGTTGCGAAAAAAGGCGAAGGAGAACTCGCCTCTTTCCCCATAGGCAAAGTGGATACAATCAACGTTTTTGGAGGCATTAACTTTACTACTCCGTTCGTGGCAAGCGCCAATGAACACGGCATCGTTCTCAACTATTTCACAGAGAACGGCGCCTACCGCGGAAGTTTCATTCCTGAGATGAACACCATCGCTGAAATAAGGCGCCGCCAGTATGCACAGAGTGATGTGGAAAAGCTAAAGATCGCAAAAAGGATCATCCAGGCAAAGATCCACAACTCAAGGATACTTTTATCACGAAAAGGAGTTAAATCAACGGATAAGTTGTTGGATATAGAGGTGCGCATCCTCGAAGATAAGAACATTAAGACCACAGATGTCAACACCGGCGTAAAATTCCCCACTTTCACCGGTTTAAATTTCCCCACCTTGTTATAAACTTTCCTCTCTACTGTCAAATTTTCTAATAAGAAGTA
>JAYTKX010000164.1:0-7154 GCA_043729865.1 Methanobacteriota archaeon | reverse complement strand
TGAATCAGAATGAAAAAAATCCGATAATCCTCAAAAAATACAAAAACACCGAGCATCCTCCCGTTGATGCCCCGGAATTCTATTCCGGGGTAGTGACTGCAACGATAGTTGTTCTCGTGCATCCTTAATATCTTGATTTTTCTAAATATCTATATAAATCATCATGTCAATAATGGATATTATCGTGCCGAGAACTCATTAAGGTAGATTTCAATAGAAATTTTTTCACGATAGATACATATGAAAATCGCAAGGGACACATTAAAGTTCATACTTGAAGCCAGCAAATCATCAGTGCCTGATGAATTCGCAGGCATGCTATCTGCTACGGGAGATGTCATAACAGACGTGGTGCTCGTCCCCGGCACAGAGTCGGGCGAAGAGAGCGCCACGATGCAGTTGTTCATGCTTCCCAACATATCAACTGTAGGAACTGTGCACAGCCACCCTTCTGGCAACAGAAGACCTTCCACTGACGATCTTGAGCTGTTTGACAGGAAAGGTACGTACCACATCATTGTGGGCGCGCCGTTCAATGAGGCGAGCTGGACCTGCTATGATAACAAAGGGGAGCAAATCAGGCTTGAAGTGGTGGATTATGAGTTCAAAGAAGAAAACGATAACTGGTAGTTACTTTTTCTTCCGGGTCTCTATATCTTTCTTGAGCCACGGTCCGACATCGTCGCCGTGAACGAGTGTTTTCAGATCGTCTTTCGGGTTGGATGGCTTTACCTTGATCAACCAGCCCTCTCCATAAGGATCTTCTGAAATGAGGCTCAGTTCATCTTCAATATCTTCATGCACTGCGATAACCGTTCCCCCGACAGGCATGAGAAGCCCTCCGACCCATTTTGCAGATTCCAGCGAGCCAAAAGCCTCACCGCTCTCAAATTCATCATCTTCCATGGGAAGGTCTATGAACTCTATATTGCCGGCAGCTTTCGCGCCGTAGGCATCCATTCCCACAGTGATCTTTCCATCATTTTCTACTCTTGCCCATGTGTGATCCTTGGTATAATACAATTCATCCGGAAGATTATATCCCTCTATCTCAACCATAATTTTTCCTCTGTTTCTTGGTTAATTCAAAGTCATATATATACTTAATTACCAGCGTACCGCTCCCTTTCTTTCGCTATCAGTTTCTCATAATAGCCTGCAGCATCCCTGACGTTCAGTAACATTCGCTCGCTCCAGTCTCCTTCTATTTTTACAAGCCATTCTCCATACGGGTCTGAATTGATCATGTTCGGATCATCCCAGAGTTTCTCATTCACTTCCATGACCTTTGAATCAAAGGGAAGGGATATCTGCGAGACTGCTTTTATGGTCTCGTATGCGATGAGCGTGTCGCCTTTCCTGACCGACTCTCCGATTTCAGGCAGGTCTATGTGGACTATACCCTTTGAGAGGGACTGCCCGAGTTCCGTGATGCCGATGAGTATCTGACCGTTCTCTGGCTTTAACCAGACATGGTTCTTCAGGTAATACCTGTCTTCAGGGAATTCGAATTCAAAGGCTTTCATGATGCTTAAGATTTGAAGATACCTATAAATATCCATCGATACCTGCTTGATACCATGAGCGATTACTGGGGCGTCCCTGACGATGAATACGAACTCTCATTGCTGCAATTTGCCCGAAATGAATTGAGCGGGATGGGCTACACAGTCCTTAGCGAAAAGGTTGAAGTATGCAGCGGCGCCGGAGCCATGACCCTGACCGCTATCCTGAAAAAAGAGGATTTCAGGTTCGGCTTATACATACATGACGGTCCGAAGCAGCGAAAGACCAGGGGTCCTCCCATAATCTGGATGCTCATGGTTTTGCCTGAGATGAAGACCGCGCAAGACCTCAGGAACTTCATACTTAATCACCCGCAAGATTTCATTATTCTTCTTGCGCCGGAAAACACGATCATAAAGGACAGGAAAGAGACGAAATTGAAGAAAATCTACACTTTTTTGTATAATTCAAAGATCAAAGACCTGTATGATTTGGATCTGAGTAGAGCCGCAGATGTGTTGAGAGAGAGGCTGCGGAAAGTCACCGAACCCCAAGTCTGATCCTGACCTTTTCGCCAGCTTCAACAAGCCTGTCGCCATATTTTAGAGGGATAAGTTTTATTTTCGGCTCTATGAACGAGAGGCTAAAAGCAATGCCGCTGCATTTTATTTCTGAATTATCTTTTGTAACTTCAAACGATACCTGTGGGTGGAAGAATCCATCAGGTTTGACGATCCCGAAAAAACCATCATCTGAATAGGGAATATATCCGTCAAGGAACCCGCTGTCCATCGCAAATCCACCTATATCGCCGCATGCCTGGGAGGGTGCACAGAGGAACGCGTATCTCTTATTCGTTTCTTCAACCCGGCATTCAAGATCAAGAGTTTTTCCTGCTGGAAGTTCGCTCCATTTTATATTCGGGGTAAGCCGCATGTTGTTCGAAGCGCGAAGGTAATCCCCGGGCTTCCTTACTTCGACATGCATCACCGGGTCATTCCAGAATATGAAATAACCATTGTGTATGAATGTCCCGATACTTTCTCCTTTTGAAACCGTATCGCCGGGTGAAACTTCGGGTTTTACGTGCAGTATTTTTATAACATGCTCATTCTGGCGTATGGCTATGATATATTCAGTAAAATCCCTGTTCTTGAAGGGTGTGGGCGTGTCAAAGCTCCGGACATCGATCACTTCCCCATCAACCGGCGAAAGAGCCTCGCTTCCAAAATCCCCGTAATAGATATCCACCGCGCTATGGGTTTTGTGTGCTGCATACGGGCTTTTGAGAAATGAGAATCGCGAGTTATCTGGCGCGAAAATATCTATTTCATCGTGGCTGGCTATTTTCTTCATAACGATACACCATATGAACAACACATTTCAGGGATCTCAACGATGTTCAATCCAAGTTCTCTTGCGGTCACATATGCGCTCTTTGATGGCACAGCGATCCTGTCAATGCCGCTGAGGATAGCATACCTGTCAAGCATGGAGCGGTACCTGCCGCCAGGGCGCACGCAGCTTAATGACAGGGGCGCATCGAACATCTCGCGAGCCTTTGTTATCACTTTTACTACATCTTCGAGCTTTGGGGGCGCGGTCCCCTCAAGTGCAGTCCCTTTTGTGGGGATGAACACCACTATAACAACTACTTCAGGGTTAAATTTTTTTACCATTTCAAGAGCTTTGAATTCCCCTTTCAAATTACCATTATGAAGCCCCACGATAACATGGGGTGCAATGGGAATTCCTGCCGCAGACAGCTCTTTTAAGGACTTTTCATAATCCTGCGCGCATGCATCAAGCCCAAGTATATCGTGTATGGTCTCATAATCTCCAATGACGTCCACGAGAGCCATGTCAAGATATTGAGCGAGAACCTGCGCATGTGTGCGGTTAACGGTGCCTGTATGCGCGCTTATTTTGAGGTTCATGTCGTGCTTGAGCTTCCGGATAACGTCTGCCTGTTCATACGTGGGAACGCTGCCGTCAGGTGCACTTCCGCCGCTGAGAAGGATGCCCTTCGCCCCAGCGTTTGCCAGGTTGGCAGCCTGTGAATATAACTTGCCGGGTGAGCCGTCAAGCATGTGATTAAGATAGTAGGAATCGCAGTGTTTGCATTGAAGTGAGCAGCGTGTTCCTGTCAGGGAGATTGGTGTGAAAGGCTCGTTAAAAAAATGGATATTATTACCTGATTGCCTGCGAGCAAAGGATCTGAGCATAGAGGCTTTCGTTTCTATATCGGTTTCCAGCGCATCGATTATCTTTTGAGCACAGCAAATATCCGGAGGCATGATTTTACATAATCGATTTTTGTGTATAAAGATATAATCCCCCGATTCCATCAATTTCGGTGTAATCCGTGCAATCTGTGTTCTTATCACAATATTACTCTTTACCGATTACAGATGATTCATTGATTACCGTACACTAAAATCGACAATCGGCGAACCAAAATATTATATATTGGTTCTTCCAACAGCCTGCTTAATGCCTGGAAAAAGAAAACATTCAATATTCAAAGACCTGTACGAGAAGCGCAGGAGTCTGGCTGTCAAGATCGGGCTTACAGGCGTCATTTTTTTGCTCATTTCACTGCTTGCCAGGGAAATGATGCCTGTTGAACAGCCAACGGGTATATGGCATTTGCTAAGCATAATCATAGAGCTTTTCGGCAAGCTCGGAGAGGCGTTCATCCTGTCGGGGTTCGTTGTTTACGTCCTTGAAGAACATTCCCTGGCGCTTACTGTAAAGGACGTATCAAGATCCATTATAGATGAGATCATTGATAGATATTTCACAAGGAATGAATTGATAGAATTCATATTCAGGGGCATCAAGAACCTGAACAAATATGAGCGAATAGACGATGAGATATACGATCTCTATAAAAAACACGGATTACTTGAACTGACAGATGAGCCTCACAGGTCAAATGCTTCAATAATCCTGAAAAAAGAAGGTGAAGTAGAAGGGGAAAAAGATAAGATAATCCTCAACAGGATCTATGATTACAGGGCGATGAACGAAGCGCGGGAGGGAGGGAACGTGAAACTCATAAATAAAGACGGGCTGGTAGCTTTTTTTGATACGCCTATTCCCGATATATCAGCCGATACTGAAGATGAAATACACAAGCATATCAAGAAATATTTTGACATAGATTTCAAATTCTCCACTTCTTTTGAGATCAGCGGTTTCATGTGTAATAAGAATCTTCTACCTCTTGTCCCTGTATTTTTATCGCAAAATGATTTCGATGTTGAAAATTGCAGGCCGAAAAGCTATGGCAACGAAGCGAGGGAATTAAAACCTGAATTGTATGCGGTTTATGAGATATTGAGCCAGAGCGATTCAAATAAAGTGCTTAAACTGAATTTATATTTCAATGCAAGAATACCTCCGGGTGAGTTCATAGACCTGTGTTTTGCGATAAAGGGAATCGTTTCTGATTACGACCTCTGGACGTATGAATTTATATCTTATACAAAAGGGGTTACTTTTGAAATGCAGCTTGGCGATGATTTTGAAACCAGGATCGAAGAAGTATTGATCGGCGTTCCGAACCCTCCGATAAAATCAAATTCAAAACTGAAATATAATGGATGGATACTGCCCCATTCGTCAATTTCGGGAACATGGAGAAGACGGGTGGGATCAGGATAACTTCTACGTTACCTTTATGTAATAAGAAACATATCAAGCCACACGACTGAATCATCTTTTTATGATTCTTAATACCGTAGCAGGCATCCGCCTGCGGCGTATGGTTGAACAACCGAACGCAGAACTGCGTGAGTCGGACCCGGAAGGGTCTTACGGAGGCACAGAATGAAACACAATTACAAGACGAACCCACATATATTAGACCTTATTACAGGTCTTAAGAAGCAGTCCCGCGAGAGTGAAGCACCTCTCTGGCGTGACATTGCGCATAGACTTACACGCCCAACGCGGCAGTACATTGAAGTCAACCTGAGCAGGCTCAACAGGTACACAAAGGATAAAGACCTTGTACTCGTACCCGGAAAAGTCCTGGGAGCAGGCGATATTGACCATAAGCTGACAGTGGCTGCACTGGGCTTTTCCGCAGGCGCGAAAGACAAGATAACCGCGGCAGGGGGCTCCTGCCTTACCATCGAGGAACTCATGAATAAGAACCCAGACGGTGCAAGAGTTAAAATAATGGGATGAGATCATGGCAGTAATAGACGCAAGTAATCTAATTCTTGGAAGAATGGCAAGCCTGGTCGCCCAGCGATTATTGAAAGGCGAAGAGATCAATATCATCAATGCAGAAAAAGCGATCATCTCAGGCAGAAAGGATACAACGTTCAACCGGTACAAGCAATATGTCCAGAGGGGCTCGCGCGAATTCGGCCCCAGGTTCCCGAGACGACCTGAGCAGATAATCGCAAGAACAATACGGGGAATGATCCCTCACACGACTACTACCGGAAGGGAAGCGTACAGTCGGCTCAAAGCTTATATCGGGGTCCCGCCGGAATTGAGCAAAGAACAGGTAGAGACGCTGGAAGAAGCGAGTATCATGCGCCTGTCCACAGCTAACTATACAGTGCTTGGAGAACTCAGCAAGAAGTTAGGTTCAAAATTTTAGGTGTTATATATGAAAATCGTTAATTCATCAGGAAAAAGAAAGACCGCGATCGCCCGTGCAACCATAACTGAAGGTAAGGGGCGCATCAGGGTCAATAAGAAACCCATCGAGATCGTAGAGCCGGAATTTGTACGGCTCAAGATGTCGGAACCGCTTGAATTTGCCAGTAATTTCCTTGCAAACGTGGACATAGATGTCAACGTTCGCGGAGGCGGCATATTCGGGCAGGCAGGCGCAGTCCGCACCGCCATCGCAAGAGGTCTTGTAGAATGGACGAACGATACAGCGCTCAGAGACGCAATGGCACAGTATGACAGAAGTCTGCTCGTCAATGACACACGCTATAAGCTCCCCAAGCAATTCGGAGGAACTGGCGCCAGGAAGAGAAGACAGAAATCATACAGGTGAAACATGATTCCGGTACGATGCTTTACATGCGGAAAAGCTATCTCTAGCGTCTGGGATGAATATAAAAAACGCAGCCAGACAGAAGACCCGGGTAAAGTACTCGATGATCTCGGAATCGACCGATACTGCTGCAGGCGGATGCTGCTGGCTCATGTCGAGCTGGTAGACCTGCTTGCGCCGTACCAGTGAGGCGGGGTTGTAGGGTAGCCTGGTCCATCCTATAGCGTTCGGGACGCTGTGACCTGAGTTCAAATCTCAGCAACCCCATTTACTGGGGCAATGGAAACGAACATGAACCACTCCCGGAGGGACTCCGGGAAAAAATTGAACAATAAATTGGATTTATTTAACGGACATATGTCAGTTACTCGTTTTTGAGGTGATTAGGTGACCGGAATAAAATATACGCGATATGAGCGTGCTCGTATTATTGGCGCAAGGGCGCTCCAGATCTCTATGGGGGCTCCTGTACTGATTGATGTCGATAAAAAAGAGCCGATCGAAATAGCATACATGGAACTGGAAAAGGGAGTGATCCCAATTACGGTAAAACGGACAGCACTTGAAAAACAACATAAATCAGCATGATTAAAAGGTGATTACAATGGAAGAAATTTTC
>JAYTKX010000163.1:0-17325 GCA_043729865.1 Methanobacteriota archaeon | reverse complement strand
CCCCAGGATGAATACCTCACCGCGGGGATCCATATCGGCACTCAACAAAAAACAAAAGAAATGATGCGGTTCGTATATCGCGTCAGGACAGACGGTTTGTATGTACTTGATATTCAGGCGACCGACCAGAGGATACGGCTTGCCGCAAATGTGCTCGCAAAATATGACCCGCAGAGAATACTTGTCGTGTCAGCCAGACAGTATGGACACTACCCCTCTGAGATGTTCGCTAAAGCGCTGGGCGCAAGGGCGATAACCGGAAGGTTTATTCCAGGCACCCTGACAAACCCGAAACTTCATATTTTCATTGAACCAGATGTACTTGTAGTGACAGATCCTTCAGGGGACGTCCAGGCTGTAAATGAAGCGGTCAATGTCGGGATACCTGTCATAGGTATGTGCGATACCAATAACTCGACATCCAATGTAGATTTCGTTATTCCCACCAACAACAAGGGAAGAAAAGCCCTTGCCCTGATATACTGGCTTCTTGCAAAGAAGACGCTTGAGGGACGTGGGGACACGATCAATTACACAGTGGCAGATTTCGAGGCTGAAGTATAATCAAATATGAGAGCACCGGCAGTATCGGGACAGTTTTACCCGCGCGGTAAAAACGACCTGAGAACAGAGATAAGCCGGTGCTTTGCAAATATTTCGTTGAAAAAAAGAGCAGTTCTGGGCGCTGTGGTGCCCCATGCAGGATATATGTATTCGGGAATTACCGCAGCCCATGTGTATTCCGTCCTGCCGGAAGCCGACACTTTTGTCCTGATAGGACCTAATCATACTGGTCAGGGTTCACCAGTCTCTGTTTCTTCCGAAACATGGAGCACTCCTTTTGGCGAAGTCAACTCAGATACGGAGTTCATAAGAGCGCTGCCAAAAAATATCATAGATACTGATGAGAGCGCTCACAGGTACGAGCATTCCCTTGAGGTTCAACTGCCATTCCTGCAGCACAGGTTCAGGGGGTTTCGTATAGTTCCAATCTGCATGGGAATGCAGGACGAGGAGACTGCTATTGAAGTTGGAGAAGAAATAAGCGAGGCTGTCCGGAAAGTCAACAGGAAAGTCGTGATAATCGCTTCAAGTGATTTCTCGCATTACAAACCCGATAAAGTTGCAAGGGAAGATGATTCCTATTTTATCGATCCAATACTTTCCCTTGATACACAGGAGTTCTACCGCCGTTTGTATGAACGGGCTGCGAGCGTCTGTGGATACGGACCTATCGCCGCAATGCTTTCTGCTTCGAAGAACCTTGGAGCAAAGCATGGCTCACTGCTTAAATACAGCACGAGCGGCGACACGACAGGGGATCTATCCGCAGTTGTGGGGTATGCAGGGATAATAGTGGAGTAAAATAGGGCTGGCAGAAGTGCGATAATCCATCATGGGTAAATCAGCATCGATGCTTTTATTAACTCTTGATCTAATTAATATCAAGGTGGAAACATGGCATCAGAACCTTCAGAACCTTTTGTAAATATCATCAGTGAACCTTTGAAATCAAAAAATCCTATTATCATAGAAGGATTTCCCGGTATCGGTCTTGTGGGGAACATAGCCTGCCAGCATATCATTGAAGAATTGGGGATGAAATATGTAGGTTCGATCGATTCGAGGTATTTTCCCCCTCTTGCAGTGCTATTCAATGGTATTGTCTATATGCCTGTTCGCATCTATGAGGCTCCAAAAAAAGATATTATCGTGATCATCTCGGACATACCCATACATCCCACAGCGTCATACGACCTGAGCAAGGCGCTGGTGGACTGGATGATTTCCATAAAAGCTAAAAACATCATTTCAATAGCAGGTATCGCCACGACCACAGGTTTGAGACGGGTATTTGGAGGAGCGACGAACCAGGAAATGCTGGACAGGATAAAGGACAAAACAGAGATATTCCAGGTTGGGACGATCTCAGGCATTTCAGGGAGCATAATGACAGAGTGCTTTATCAGGAAGATCCCTGCCATGAGCTTATTGGGCGAAACCCCTGGACCCAATCCTGACCCGAGAGCGGCAGTAGAAGTCTTGAACGTTCTCAATAAAATTTTCGATCTATCCATAAATACGGAAAAGCTGATGAACCAGGCTGAGCAGATTGAGCTTGAACTTTCAAAGCTTGCGGAGCAGGTCCAGTCAACCGAATCGCCTATGCTCCCCAAGAAAGAGTTCCCGATGTACGGGTGATATTATGAAATACATAGTTTTAAGCGGAATATCCATGATGGCTTTAAGGAACCTTGAACAAAACAAGATAAAGACTATCGAGATCAGAAGCCCGCAT
Source organism: Methanobacteriota archaeon (assembly GCA_043729865.1). GTDB lineage: Archaea > Halobacteriota > Methanosarcinia > Methanosarcinales > Methanoperedenaceae > Methanoperedens. The sequence continues at coordinate 15,026 of JAYTKX010000163.1, read as the reverse complement.
AATTTCCTTTCTGCTCTTGATACGGATGCAGGGGATGTTATATTCCTTACAATGACCAGTATGGAGGATGTAGGGGCGGGAACAACCGGTCTTATTGCAAAAATACTTGAGAAGCAGGTTTCAATGCACAGGCTCATCCATAAAACCGATGAGTTATTCGAAGAAGCTGAGGTCCAGATGGCGCGTCTTAAGTTAGAACTGAAAGGACATGCCAGGGTGCGCCGCTCGGTATGCTGCTCAATGGGCGAAGCCATAGTAGTGGACGCTGACGAGGTTCAGTTCTTTGAAGGAAGATAGCAAAAAGCTCCACTATTAAAATTTCTAAGAAAATACGAGGAGAGACAGGTTACAGAGGACGTTGAAAGGCTTAAAAACATTGAAACACCGACCCTCCCCAGTTATATTACTTAAACCATCATTTCTTAGGTATTGGTTTTGGTTTAATGGGTTTCTTTTTCTCCTTATTTGGCATTTGTTCGCCTCCTGACACTTTAAGGTCATGGATAATTTGATTTTCAGGATATGAACTTTTCCGTAACAGCATTGGCAGGTTCTATCCCCGGTTAAAGTTGAGGTAAGGGATGTGAAAGTGTTCCCGAAACAAAATGAAAGATTTAAGTTTGTGAAAATAAAGATTTCATTTTCTTAATATTGAAGAAAGTGCAATATATATTCTGAATGTTCTTAATGGTCTTCCAGGCTTCATCAAATACGAATTGCGGCACTTGATGGGGTATTTCTTTTCCTTCCTTTATTGAATCAAGATCTTTTTTGACCGTTAATCCCAGATACAACGGGAATTCCCTGTTATTCTGTCCGGTGGCAAAAAAACGGAAAATGTATATTCTTCTCTCAGCGGTCGATATATAAACCGTCCTGGGCGCGCTGACATCATCAATATTAATACCGCTTAAGAATTTCTTGGTGTGCGAGGCAAAGTCGTTGACATACTCTGTAAGTGCTTCAAGTGTTATTTTTACTTCGGGTGTTTTCATTCCTGATATGGACGAGGCATCTCCTGTCTTATACACGGGATCAAGAAGGACAACAGCCCTTGCATCTGTTTTCTTTTGCAACTCTAATATGACGGCTTGCAGCGATGTTGAAAGTTCCACAGATATATTTATGTCATTATATTATATAAATATTTCTGATATATATTGAATCTATTTATCAAATGCTGAGGTTTAATACAGGCGGGTTGAATCTCCTTCAGCAATGATATCAGCTATCTCATTTACGAATTCCTCCATGTATTTATCCAGCTGCGACTTGCGCCTCTCCATGATCTCCTTATCCGCGGGATATCTTTCGATGAGTTCTATGAAATCGTTATATATCTTGCATGTCTTGTCCATCATGGCTTCCTTTGGTTCACCCATTTCTGCCATTTGGACTATATAGCGCCGCATGCGTATGCAGCCCCTGTTCCTTTCAAAGCTCTTATCGAAATACAGCGGGATCCTCCATAACCCACGCTCCAACACGCCGCTCTTTAATGAGGGGAAAAGCTTTACGATATCGGGGTCAATCGCGGATGGCGGCATCAGAACTCTTCCATCAGATCGAGTTCATGCTCGAAACGGGAAGGGATGCATTTTGGTCTTTTCCTGTCCCTCTCGCGTATCTTTTCTTCCATTGCCTTATATGCCACACGATACTCTTTGTCACGTTCAGGATCGCGTTTTGCTTCTTCCTTCAGTTCTCGTGTCAGGTCTTGAAGCTGGGTTATTGACTTGTATTTATACCGGTCAGCGTCGGGTTTAATATCAATCCCTCGATTATACTTTTGTCTCAGGATATATAAAGCAGCAACATTGAAAAAAATATATCATAATATGTTATTAGATGGATAAAGGGGGAAAAATTAGTTCATGGATAGGATAGGAAAATTAACCCCACGCCCTTTATCCATGATGTATATTAAGTAATGACAAGCATAAAAAAGTTTCTATCCTTAATTGTCGCTCAAATTGAAATATGCGACATTGAAATCATGGCCGTGTACAATACCGACAAGAATAATTATAGCTCATCCACATTCTGGACATTTGTGTTCCGAGTGATCAGCAGATTGTAGGATGATAATTCCCTGTTCTCCCGGACAAGAGTACCGAATATCTCAACTATGCCGCCGTAACATGCCTCAGTGAGCGCCCTGTTTTTTTCGTTCATGTGATAGGCAGGGAGAACCGCATAGCATGGGAATGATGTCATTCCATCGCATATCTTGAAAACGAAATTTTGCTCATCGCCCAGGTTTCCCGACATGACTGAAACCGCCACGTTGATCCGCTTTTTCACATGTTTTTTCAGGGTCGAAAGCCTGGCAAATTTACCCATGCCCCGATATTTATGCTGCGCTGTACCGTCTTTTCTCAATATCACATACGAAAATTTCATATCTGTGTTCAGGTACCTGTAAGCTTCCTCTTTCCCGGCTATCTTTCTCATGAACTCAGGCACCATGATATCGCCAGCGTCCCTGAAACTCCAGCATTCTCCACCCCGGCATCCTTCACCCCAGATGAAAGTACAGGGGCTGTAAACCGTAAATCCTTTCCTGACAAGCGCATGCTGGGTGACTCGCAGCGCTTTTGAATTGACAAGGTCAGCCGGTTCGATGATAATTATCGTAGGGTTCTTGCTTCCTGATGCAAACTTCTCCACAATGCCGGCGCGTTCATCAGGCGCTTCCTTCATCTCAGCAAGCACATTTGAGAACACTATTATGTCGGCGTCAGACGCAGGTTCTGCTTTTTCGATAGGCGATCGAGCGGGTCGGTTCACAGTTATTACAGCGTTAGCCTGGGGATGTTGTGAGAGGTAAAGAGATGAAAGCTCATTAAAGCAGTCTATGTTATCCTGCACTTTCTCTACCGAGTCTATCTTTAGATTTATTTTCACATCGATCTTGTTCTTTGAGTATATGTCAAGCAGCCTGTGAAAGAAATCTATCGTGCTAAGCGTTATCGTCCCAGGACCTGCCCCCGCATCAACGATGCTCATTTTAGTGGTCAGCAGCCCGCCTTTTAGCAGGTCGAGAAGGAGGTACTGGAACTGGCAGAAATAGACCGGGAAATGGTAGAGCAGGTAGGTGATGACCCTTAGCCTGGGGTACTTCGAGCTGCCTCTCCAGTATTCTTCTTTCTGCTTCACGATGTTCTCGCGTAACAACCGCGCCGTTTCGCCTGTGTGCCAGTCCTTCCCGCATGAGCGCTCGATGTAGGATGAGACCAGTTTTTCGATGGCAGGGGGCAGCCGCGGCGCCTTTAACATCTCTTCAAGTTCACGGATGACCTGCTCGTCGGCAGGGAGAGGGCGGTTTATGAGCTTTGTGCAATTGTAGCTCGGGTCACAGAAGAGGTCGAGGTCGTAGAAATGGGGTTTGAGGTTCTCGTAGAGTTCTTTTTCATCGTAACTCTTGCTGAGATACTGGTTCATCTCGGAAAGTGTGAACTCGGAGCGCGAGGAGGCGAGGTAACGGGCGAGGGAGAGGAGTTCGGGGGTCATTGATTATCGTTAGCACCAGAAAAGAAAAAACCGCAGATGAACGCAGATGAACGCAGATGAACGCAGATTTGTGGGATTCGTTTGCAGGAATATTAGTCTCATTGTATTTCCATTTATGTTATTATACTTTGTCAAGAAGTTCAAGAATTGTCAAATATTGCTTATGTCCCATCCAGAAGCCATCTTTTATCATCGTGTTTATTCTGTCTTTCGCATCTTCTTTGGATAATTTACCCTTTTTAACCATCAAGAATATCAGATAAACAGTTCCGTGTACTTCCACACCCAGAATTTCTCCCGCCGTTCTTGCAATATCATCATCAACGATTGCAACTCCACCCATGCTCTTTGCAAGGGATAGGACTCCAATCTCCCCCAGATGGAGTTCCTGGCTTAGCTGCGTAAACTGGCTATTGCTCTCTGTTTTTTGCACCGAAATAATGCCTTTTTTTACCAATTTCTCGGCTGCAATGGCATCGGCGCTCCCTATCTGTTTTCCTTTGATCACTACCTCCTCATATACAGCATCGGGTATTATACAATCAACATCCAGTTCCTGAAAGATCCAGTCAAGACCTGCCTTGCAGAGGTATATCAGAGGAGTAGAATTGAATATAAATATCATTGCATGGCAGCCTCAAAATCTTTCATGATGCTTTTTTGAGAGATGTGAAGCGGTATGCCTTTTTCGTTCAGGATGTCCAGCATTTCGCGGATCGAGACACCTGCGATTTCTGCTGCTTTTGCCAGGGAAACTTTCTTTTCCATGAACTGATTCAATGAGTATTCGATCAGCTTTTGCTGCACTCCGACGTCTATAATGCTTCTTATCACAGCGGACCTGTCCATGTGAAGCCCGGCTGCAAGCATTTTAATCTTGGTTTCAATATCTTCGGGCGCGGTAATGGATATTTCGGACATATATCGTAGTTTGGTTTTTATAAATAAATAGATTATCAATCAATGTATGCCCACAAGAGCCGCGCCGTCTCGCCTGTGTGCCAGTCCTTCCCGCATGAGCGCTCGATGTAGGATGAGACCAGTTTCTCGCTGGAAAGGGGCAGCTGCGGCGCCTTTAACATCTCTTCAAGTTTACGGATGACCGGCTCATCGGCTGGGAGCGGGCGGTTCATGAGCTTTGTGCAATTATAGCGTGCATCGCAGAAGAGGTCGAGGTCGTAGAAATGGGGTTTCAGGGTCTCGTAGAGTTCTTTTTCTTCGTATCTGCGGCTGAGATACTGGTTCATCTCGGAGAGCGCGAACTCGGCGCGGGAGGAGGCGAGATAGCGGGCGAGGGAGAGGATTTCGGAGGTCATTGATAATTGCTATCCTTAGAAAAAAACGAACCGCAGATGAAGGCGCCCAGAGTCACGCCTCTGGAAGGCGCATCCACGTCAACCGTTGCGCCAGTTGACGTCGCCCACACGTATGGCTCTCGCCATACGTGGAGAGACGTGTCTATGCATTGCGGCGGGCATGACGCCGATGAACGCAGATTTGTGGTATTTGTTTGCAATAATAATCTAATCATTTGAACCTTGCGCAATGTGCCTTTTCGTATAATTAGAGATAATTTTGTAGCACTTTTTCTATTGACTCTTTCCCTGTTCCGAATTTATTTTCCCAATCTGAAATCAATAAATTTCTTTTATTTTCCAATTCGTCTGAAAATTTAGTAGGTTCGAGTTTCATAATTTTATCAATCCAATTTAAAACCTTTTGGCAATAACCATCTTCTGAAGCAATGAAATCCCATAACTCTCTGCCTATCATTGTAGATTGAGGGTAATCAATTAGAGTGGACTGAATTTGAGAATTTATTTGCTCTCTGGTACCATAAGTCATGCCAAGCATTGGGATATTATTGAATTTGTCTTTGATGTTTTTGATGTGGGTATTGAGCTGACGGACTTGCTCAATACTCATGGTGTTGGGACTGGATTTGATTTGAAAATGATATGTCTTATCATTTCTTTCAACTTTCAAATCGAAACCCTCTATTTCCGATTTATTTACACCAGTACATAATAAAAGACCTTCAACTGCAAAACCCCAAGAAGTAACAATGGAACGGGTGATTTTCTGATAAAAGTAAAAGGTTACAACTTCTTTATGATCATCAAACCCAAAAGCTTTCACCAAAAAAGGATTGATTAAAAGGGTCTCAAGCGTTGTATTTTGTAATTCTTTAATACTATTTTTGACGAAGTCCCGAATTAAAACTGAAACCCATAATTCATTAATAGACTTAAAGTTATCAACAATATATTCATGTAAAATATTTTTGATATTTGTTATTTGAACATCAGTTAAAACCACTTTTCCCCTATCACTTTTGAAATTAGAAAGTCTATGTGAATTCTCATAAAAGTTCGAGAAGTCCTCCATATAGCCTGCGATGCGGATAGCGGTCTTTTCTCCAATACCTTCAACTTTTTGACATAAATAAATGATTAGGTTTTCTTCGTTATATTGCATATTCTGCGTTCTCTTGTTCCTTTTGCGTTTCATAAATAGCATAACCTTCACATAACGATGATTCTATTTGATCAATTTTGGATTTTACCAAGTTGTAATATTCAGGAAAAATTTCAATCCCAATTGAGTTTCTGTGCATTTTTTGAGCTACTTTTATTGTGGTTCCTGAACCCATAAAAGGATCTAAAACCCAATCATTTTCTCTTGTGAATAATTTAATAAACCATTCAGGCAATGTTTCAGGGAATACTGCGCTATGATTTTTATTATTACATTCTGTAGCTAAATGTAAAACATTCGTTGGATATGCTTTTTCTCTACTTAACCAATTGGAGATATTTTTCCCGAAACCGCTACCACTTTTTGAATTATCTCTTATTTTATCGACATCGCTTATTTTTTTTAAACGATCTTTTGCCCAATCGCCTACTGGCACCATAACCTCTTCTTGATACATATTGAATGTTCTGGTTTTATTAAATTGCAGAAGTCTCTCCCATGAATCGCGAAAACGATTAGGCCATTTACCAGGATAGCAATTTTTTTTGTGCCAGATTAATTCCTCTGTCCAGAGCCATCCCTGTTTTCTCAAAGCCAAAATCAATTCCAATACGTAAGTATGCCTTTCTCCATTTTCGGCTTTTTCTTTGATATTCAAAATAAAAGTTCCAGTAGGTTTAATTACCCTCAAAAGTTGTTCACTGATTGGCAAAAACCATTCAACGTAATTTTCTGGCTTAATGCCACCGTAAGTATGGATTCTACGATCAGCATAAGGTGGTGATGTAAAGATTAAATCAATCGAATTATCATCAAGCGTTCTTAAAACAGCTCTGGAATCTCCCAGAAGTAATTTTGTATTAATCTTTTTCATAATCGTTATTATTTTTTAATCATTTCATGCAATATAGTATTATATACCGTATCAATATCAGTCATCAGACCCCATTCAAGTCCATCTTTAGCAATATCCAACTCTTCTTCAGTCAGATATCTGCCTATTGTCTGCATCGCCTCATCCTGAATCGTTTCTTTATTAATGTAGAATAATAATTCATCCTTATTAATTGTTTCCATATCCTTCAAACCATCCCTAAATCCAAATGGTTTACTCCTTTCAAGATCATTACCTTCCATCTTTATTTTATCGCCAATATCCCTTATGCCCCTCGCCCTATATACTGTTTTTCATCTATCGGTATTGAAGATGTCCTGGTGTTACAATCTTAACAATCACAAACCTGCAATAATAAATCTGCGGTAAACCCGGTTTTTGACACGACGACATAATGGTTTATTCGTTCCTTGTTTTTCCACTCCACATATTCAGATTTCTGTATCAGTTCTTCTATAACTGATCTAACATAAACCAAATTATGATAATTGAAATTATGTTGCTGACTTTCCAAATACCAGCATATAATTATACGCTCCTGCCTCCAGCCATTCAACTATCCTGAAACCCCCGTCCTCACATATCGAAACAACCTCCTCCGCTGTCAATCGTTCCCCGACCGGCGGACCAAAATCCATTTCAATCTTCTTCCAGTCGATAATGATCATTCTTCCCCCTCCTGAAAGAATACGCTTTGCCTCTTTTAATATGCCGCCCCTGTCATCAAGCTCATGAAATACGTTAGCCATGAACAATACATCAACTGACTTATCAGGCAGCGGGATGGATGATTCTTTTGACAGGATGGTCTCGATATTTTTGAGCTTCCCCTTCTTTATTTTTTCGCTCAGGATATCCAGCATTTCCTGCTGCACATCGATGGCATACACTTTTTTTACAATTAGTGAAGCCGGTATCGTAAAATAGCCGCTTCCGCAGCCCAGGTCTGCAAGCACAGTATCACTATCAAGCCCCGCTTTTTTCAGGATGCTGTCCGGGTTCAGGAACTTGCGCCTGTCCGTACTTTCAAGTATTTCCGTATTCTTTGCATCGAATTTATGAGCCATATGTGAAATATTAACTCTTTTTTACATTCTTTGATTGACAGGATGGGCAGCTTATCTTTTTTCCTAACCCCTTGAACGTTGTCTTGCAGTCCATACATCTGTACTGGATCGCGGTTATGTCATCGGGGTCTATGTCAACGCTGACTGACGAATCTGCGAAACACATGGTTTCACCTCCTTTAAGTCAATGATTTTTTATGTAATTAATGCTTTGGTCAGAAAAATAAAAGGATAATAGACTATACTAGTGATAGACCCGATCATCGAAGATATTAAAAGAAGGAACCGAACTGGGAGTATTGGTATGTACTCTTTTGCTGGTATATAAATGGTTTAAACTTGTAAATCTGGCATGAAGCAAATACAGATAACATTGACACCAGGGGAATCGAAGAGAATAATCGATAAGCGGACGGTATAGCTGGCGTCATGATGGCAAATCCGGTCGGTGGAACAACCGGGGCGTTAATAGGAACAATCATGGCTAAGGGGATAAATCTCGTAATTCCCGTGGGCATGATGCCGCTTCCGGGAAAAGTCATCACAGAGGTCGAAGCGCTTACCCTTCTTGGCGCTGAGGATGTATTTCCGATAGGTTCTGGCGGTGTGGATGGGGGCGAAGGTTCAGTGACCCTGTGTGTTGCCGGTGAAAGGGCTGAGGAGATCTTTGAGCTCGTACAGAAAGTCAAAGAGAAAAAAGGAGAGTTGTAGACATAATTTTTGTTTATCCGCCGTCAATAGAAATTTATTGTTTCCCGGCATCCGTTATCTTTTGACCCCCCTCATACTTTGAGGGGCATTTTGTGAGCATCTGGTATGCCCTGAACACGTCATTGTTGTCAAACTGCCCCGTGACAACAGCCTGGACATTGTTTTCATCTTCTCCCTGCTCCGGGAGGTTGGGTTTATCTCCAGTGTAGATAACGTCGATCGTGGCGATGCCGTCCGTGAGCTTGAAGGTCAATGTGCGGTTAAAGCTGTCCCAGTTATCAGTGCCCGTGACCATTGTGCCATTTATGAGGATAACTTTGTCTGTCAGGTTAACCTTATTCGCGACAGCCTGGCTCACTTCGTAAGTGTTCGACGGGACCCCCATAATGACAAGGGATGCTAACAAGACAATTATGACAGAAACTCCAAGTATGAACCGCTGTTTTTTATACATTTGTATCCTTACGAACTATACTGGGGTACCTATCCTTAAACTTTTTGTTTTCTTCTCTGCCTTTGCGCCAGCCTGTGCCGCGAACACGTTCAACAGGTCGGTCAGTTTCTCATATTGCGCCGTTTCTATGTGAGAATAACGGATAGGTTTCTTATGCTTTCGTGTATCCTTTTTAAGCCTCTTGTATAGTTCATCTGATATCGAGGTGAGTTTTTCATCAGTCGTACCCTCGATAAGCATCACTCCAGTGGCGCCATACTCAAAAGCAGCGTTCACGACATCTGCATCCAGGATATGAATGGATGGCAAACTTACAAATTGAACAAGCGAAGAATACTGTTTCCTGTTCACGCCTGCAATATCGGCAGCAGCATATGCATACGGGTCGATGAACGCGACCACCCCGGGTGCTTCTGCCAGCATGGCTTTTAACTGCGCCTTTAACTGGCCGCGCGTGAAATTCCTTATCTCGATGCCTTTTATCGGGCATGCGGGGACACATATTCCGCATCCTGTGCACGCAAGCGGCGACAGCACAGCTTTCCCGCCAGAAAGTGAAAGTGCATTATAAGGACATGCTTTCACGCAGTCTCCGCACCCGTTGCACTCAAGTATCATGGGTTTTTCGGGCGGGATTAATATCATTCCTTTCCCGAGGAACTGCGAGACCTTATGCGCCGCGCTTATGCCCTCTGTCACTGAATCATGAATGTCTTTTGGACCAAGCACGCAGCCCGCAGCGAATGCAGCCTGGTTAAGCGTGTTCACAGGGTCGAGCTTGACGTGTTTCTCCTCGATGAACCCGTCATCTCCAATCGGCACTCCGAGCCTATCAGCAAGTTCTTTTGTGCCGGCAGAGGGGATAAGTGCAGGGCACAATACGACCATGTCGAATATTTCGCGCCCTTTCCTGCCAAGGTTCGTGTCCTCGTACTGTACCATGAGCGTGCCGTCCTGCTTCGGGATTATTTCTGCCACTTTTCCGCGCACGTAATTGACGCCCTTTTCCTGCGTGTGGTGGTAGAATTCCTCAAAACGCCGCCCTGCAGAGCGCATGTCAATATAAAATATCCAGGCTTCGGCGTCGCCTTTCATCTTTTTCACAAGCTGAGCCTGCTTCTGCGAGTAGATGCAGCAGACCTTTGAGCAGTGCTTCCTGCCTTTACCTGTGAAATCCCTGCTCCCTGCGCACAGCACGAAAGCCACCCGGTCCGGGAACGACCCGTCCGCTTTTTGCAGCCTCATGCCTGTTTTGCTCTTTGCAGAGAGCATTTCTTCAAATTCAACAGCTGTGAGAATGTTGGGGTGGGGATAATTATATTCCTCGATGAATGATGGATCGATAGGCTCAAAACCCGTAGCTATCGCAACGGCTCCCACTGAGATGGTGCTGGTCTCCTCCTTTGCATCAAGGTTCACGGCATCGCGGGGGCAGATTTTCACGCAGGCGCCGCAATTATCGCATTTTGACATGTCTATCATGTACGCCTGCGGGACTGCCTGGGCAAAAGGCAGGAATATGGCGCCCGTGGGGCATTTCCTTGCACATGCGCCGCAGGAGATGCATTTTCCTATATCCACATAGCGCGGGCTGTGTTTGAGCGCAATTGTATAATCCCCCGGGCTTCCCTTCACGTCCGCCACTTCTGTCTGTGTGAACATGGTGATATTCGGATGATTGTGCACAGCCACCATCTTCGGCGTGAGTATGCACTGCGAGCAGTCAAGAGTGGGGAAGGTCTTTGAAAGCCCTATCATGTGCCCGCCCAGGTATGGCTGTTTTTCGATCAGAATAACTTCATGGTCATCAGCGATTTCGAGGGCTGTGGTGATCCCGGCAATACCGGCTCCAACAACGAGCGTCCTGTCCACAAGTTTTTTCTCAAGGGGCACAAGCGGCTCGATGGAACCCATGCGGGCGACCGCGCCTTTTATAAGCCCTTTGACTTTTGAATTTACACTGTCTTTTCCCTCTTTATCATGCACCCAGCTTGCCTGTTCCCTGATGTTGGTTATCTCAAGCAGGTTGGGATTAACGCCTGCCTCTTTCGCCATCCCCCTGAATGTCTCAAGATGAAGCTTTGGCGAGCATGAACCGATGACAACGCGGTCAATTCTTCCCTTCTCGATGTCGCTTTTTATTTTATCCTGTCCTGCGCTGCTGCACAGGTAGTCCTGGATGTTGACAACTACGTTTTCTCCTTTCAGGCTGTCGGCAACAGACTGGAGGTCCACTGCATCGCTTATGTTACCGCCGCACCTGCACAGGTACACACCGATCTTTTTGGGCGCCGGTTCTGTTTTTGCAGATGTTTCTTTTTGAGGTGTTTCGTTCACCTGAGGCTTTTCGTTCTCAGTCATGTTACCTCCCCGCTCTTGCGATGAATGCATCAGTTGGGACAAGATGCTTATCAAGTCCCAGCTCTTTTGGGGCAATACCCATGGCAATGCCAATGAGTTGTGTGAAATAGATGATCGGCATATCGATCTTTATGTTGAATTTTATCTCTACCGCTTTCTGTTTTGCATCAAGCTGCAGGTGGCACATGGGACACGTCACTACCATGCAGTCAGCGCCTGAATCTTTTGCCATCACAAGCAGATCTCTGGCAAGCTCAAGCGCAAGGTCTTCATTGGTTATCAGTATCGGGCCACCGCAGCATTTTGTTTTGTAATAGTACTTCACGGATTCAGCTCCAAGCGCTGAAATGAGGTTATCCAGCGATTTCGGGTTCTCAGGGCTGTCGAATTTATTCTCAGGGCGCGTGAGCAGGCAACCGTAATAGGGCGCTGCTTTTATCTTGAGTTGATGTTTTACATGTTCAGCCAGTTTGAGGAGACCCATGTCTTTGACTATCACTTCAAGAAGATGCTTCGGTTTCGCGCCTCCGTCATATTTTGTGGTAAGCGCTCCATTGACCCTGTTTTTGATGGTGGCATCTTCCAGCGCCGTGTTTGCGCGCATAAGGTTGGAGTAGCAGAGGTTGCAGGGGGTGGCGATATCGAGACCTTTTCCAGCCGCCAGTGTCCTTGCCGAGAGCGCGACCCTTGTTGTCATGTCGTCCACATGGAGAGCGCCGCAGCAGTTCCAGTTCCTGATCTCTTCAAGCTCAATGCCAAGACGCCTGAATACTGCCTCGACCGACATGCGGTAATCCACCGCCGTGCCGTGCTGCGCGCATCCGGGATAATAGGAATATTTCATTTTTCTGCCTCCGGCTCATCATTTTCTTTTTGGGTTTTTTCCGGCGCCGGTTCCTTGCTTTCTTTAGCCCCCTCATCCCCGGCTTTTTCCCCGATTCTGAAAATTGCTTCCAGTTCGCGCGTGTCATTCATTTTATCAATAGACAGCGGCAATTTCCCTTTTGATATAAGAGCCAGACCGAATGGCGCCTGTTTTATCATTCCAGGCTCGGAAATACTGTATTTTGAGATAAGAAGGAATTCAGACGCCCTGCCGTTTTTCTTTACAACATCCGCGAACACCGTATCGAACTTTGCGTTCCTGTTCTTTATGCCTTCTGACATGGCTATGGGTTTTAAAGTTTCCATGAGTTCCGTGGGATATATCCCCCTGGGGCAGCGAACAGAGCATGAAAAACAGGTCGTGCATATCCATATGGTATTGCTGTTCAGCACTTCCTTCTTTAGACCGAGCTGTATCATCCTCACAAGCTCCCGCGGCGTGTGATCCATCTCATGGCTGACCGGACATGAACCTGCGCAGATCCCGCACTGCATGCATGTTGGGATATTCTTGCCGCCGGGTGTTTTTATGATGAGGTCTCTAAAATCATTATCTCTTGACTCTGTAACTATGTTCTCTTTTCGCATACTTATCACGCTGAGGGAAAGGCAATGAAGATGTTATGGTATTTAAATCTTGCCCGATATCAATATTATTTCTAAAGAGCCGATCAAATCCCCGGCTTTTTATACATGACGACATAACTAATTACGCATAATTGATATTATTTTTGGTATATATTAACCGCAGATGAACGCAGATGCTCAGCAACAAATCCGCGTTCATCTGCGTTTATCTGCGGTTCCATTTTTAATTGATTGCATAAGCAATTATTTAATACGCTGTGTATAACTAACTATGATGTCATTTATAAAAAGATAATCGTTAACTGCTATTCGACCGAAATGTTTAATAAAACGGAGCGTCCCGTATAACTTATGGCATACGAATTAATAATTCTGTTCCTTTCGGTACTGGCTGTGATAGCGGTATATTACGTTCTTAAGAGTGCAAAGCATCTGATCGTGAATACAATCCTGGGTCTTATCCTTCTTGCGGCGGGCAATGTTGTTTTTAATCTTAACATTCCTTATGAGCCCATGGTGCTTCTGGTCTGCGCGCTCGGCGGGATACCCGGCGCTGTGCTTGTGATACTGCTTCACTTCCTGGGCATTGCGTTCTTATAGTCATGGTATTTTAATGCGGGGACTATAAGAAAGATAATATTACCTGAGCGCATAACTAAGTGACATGAAGATCGTAGTCTCAGTAGGCGGCTCAGTGCTTGCGCGCGCGTTGAGCCCGGAAAAGTTCAGAAGTTATGCTGCTGCATTAAAGGATATCTCAAAAAAGAATGCCGTATTCATCGTGACCGGGGGTGGAAAAGCTGCGCGCGACTATATCGGGGTGGCAAGGGATCTGGGCGCAGACGAGGCGACATGCGATCTGATCGGGATAGAACTCACGCGCCTTAATGCCAGGCTTCTTATCGCAGCGCTCGGGGATGATGCGTATTATGAGCCTCCAAGGGATTATAAGGAAGCAAAGAACGCAAGCCTCTCTGGGAAAATAGTGGTCATGGGCGGCGTGACGCCGGGGCAGACCACGGATGCCGTTTCCGCCGTGCTTGCAGAATACATCGGAGCAGACCTGCTCATCAACGCCACGGCTATCGACGGCGTATATACGAGCGACCCGAAAAAGAACAGGGACGCAAAAAAATTTGACTCGATGACGCCGCAGCAGCTTATCGAGATCGTGATGAAAACAGAGATGGTGGCAGGGGCGAATTCGCCTGTGGATCTGCTTGCCGCAAAGATCATTGAGCGCAGCAACATAAAGACGATAGTGCTGAACGGGGAAGACCCGCAGAGGATAGTCGATGCCGTTAGCGGTAAGCATAAAGGGACTGTGATCGAGAAATAATATCACATCCATTACGGGAATCAAACATTTTAGAATATACTTCTTAATGCGCTGAGCCCTGTATCCAGCGCCATCTTGAGAATATCGAACGGATTAGCGATGTGCAGATACGGGACAAGTAAGAAGGGAATAACCACGAATGTCCCTATCGTGCTGCCGACATTGGCAAGGAGTGCCACGAGCATGATGCGAAAGAGCTTATTGTCCATTATTTCTGTCATTGTTTGAGGCTTGTATACGTTCAATTTGCCCTTCTCCTCTTCCACCATGAATTCAAATGTCTTTCCGTTATCGATCGACAGTTTAACGGTTCCCTTTTCATTCATCTTTAAAAATGCCTGTTTACTGTCCGCAGAGACACGAATGGTCTTACCATCATCGATTTTCTCAACATTTGCATTATCAAGCCATTCTGCATTGTGCTTCTTCTTCAAAAGTTCTATGACCCTGCCGCTGTCCTTTCCTGGGATTTCATTCCAGTTGAACAGGTATTCATCTTTCAATATCTTTTTGAGATCATCGGTCGTGGGAGGACGAAAATGCGCTTCAACTATCCCTGCGAACATACCTACACTCAACAAGGGGTGCAGGAACCCGAACCATGCAAGACTTAAAGCAGTTAAAGCTGATACAGGATGACCCCTGACCACCAGAACCCCGAGCGCAGCCAGTATTCCCTGTGCAACGAACAGGTATAATAGCGCGGTCAGGATGTCAGTTAAAGGAACCTTGTCC
>JAYTKX010000162.1:0-15337 GCA_043729865.1 Methanobacteriota archaeon | reverse complement strand
GTACGTCTCTTGGTAGTATATCCACATCTGTTATTATCTAAGACATTGTTATTAGGAGAGTGGACTATCAATATGCTCATTTTGATTCGGAGATACTGTATTTATATGCCAATCCTTGAAAAAAAAGAGAAAATTGTAGCTTCAAGTTATTCTTATGGTAGAGAGCAAAAGGTAAATTTTAAACTTATTCCATCGTATGAATCAGAATCCATTTATCCTAAACCCATTCCTCAAAAAATTAATAATAATCTTTATAATGACATAAAGAAAAATCATTTTAGAGAACTTATTAAAAATTGGGAAGATTTCGACTCCCAACTAAAAAATTACGCAAATAATTGGGTTTCATATTCCGAACAATTATTTGATAAGATTAACGATGAAATTAAATTACCTCTAATTGAGAATTTTGATAGGAATAATGATTTCATTTATACATATGAATTAGCAGCTTATGTAATTAACGATATTTACGGTTTCATTCAGCTTAATCCAATAAGATATTCTGAAAACGAATTGTTAATTGTAAATAATCCTGTCCTGAAAGGTACGCCAGAAAAAAAACAAAAATGCTTGGAGTTTATCGCCAAGCTTAAAAAGGATGACTCAATATCAAAAAAGTTGACTCCAATCCATAAAGATTTACTTGTAAAAGCCTACACACTGCAAAGCGAGATTGATAAGACTATTAAAACATACAAATTGTCTGGCAACTGCGATTTTGTGTGAGGTCTTAAAATGGAAAATAAAGAATTGCCAGCAGGTTGGATGTGGAAAAAACTAGGAGAAGTTTGTGAAAAATCAGAATATGGATACACTACAAGCGCAAAATCTGAAAACCGCAAAATATTCGGACAAATATCTGCGTTTATCTGCGTTCATTTGCGGTTAATTTCAGTTTCATTGAGCGATAGAAGCCGGGAAATCCAATTTGAACTGTTCTGGAGAGGGGTGGAAAATGATTCTACTACTGACGGGATTTTGAGGGGAGAAATATGAATAAGTTGCCAGATGGATGGAAATTTGTAAAACTATCAGATATTGCAAATATCTCATCGGGCGGAACTCCAAGAAGAAATGTTCAAGAATACTGGAATGATGGAGTTATCCCATGGTTAAAAATATCGGATTTAAAAAAAACTTATATAAATTACGCTGAAGAAAAAATCACTCAAAAAGGACTGGATGATTCTTCAGCTAAAATATTTCCGAAAGGAACAATTGTTTACTCTATTTTTGCAACTTTGGGCGCTGTGGGTATCTTAGAAATATCAGCAGCAACAAATCAAGCGATTGCAGGAATAATACCAAATAATTCACTTATTGAGACAAAATACCTTTACCATTGTCTGCAATCTGAAAAAAACAATATTTTAGAAAAAAAGAGTCATGCAACCCAGGATAATATCAACTTAACAATTCTAAGAAATCATGAAATTCCACTCCCACCCCTCCCCACCCAGAAGAAAATCGCTGCCGTCCTCGAAAAAGCAGAAAAGCTCAGGGAGTGGAGGAAAGAGGCGGATGGGCTGATTGACAGGTTCTTAGAAAGCACATTTTTAGAACAGTTTGGAGATATAGAAAAAAATGAAAAAGGATGGGGAACAAATGCAATAAAAGAAGTGGTACTAAAGAATGAAAAAGTAAATCCTGGAAAAGATTTCCCTACGCTCCAATTTATCTATGTTGATATATCTTCAGTTAATTCTATTAAGGGAAAGATAATATCCACCTCAGAAATTTTAGGGGCCAATGCTCCAAGCCGAGCACAACAAAAAATAAAAACAGGAGATTTATTGGTTTCTACTGTCAGACCAAATTTAAATGCTGTGGCGCTTGTTCCTGAAACGTTAGATGGTCAAATATGCTCTACTGGATTTTGTATATTACGGGCTGATAGGACAAAAATATTACCTGAATATTTATTTATAATATCAAGATCTGGATATTTTATAGATTCATTAGTAAAAGTTGCAAAAGGTGCTTCTTATCCAGCGGTATCAAATAAAGATATTACTTCTTTGAAAATACAAGTCCCACCCATTGAACTACAAAACAAATTCGCTAATATCTATAAACAAATTGAACAAATCCGAGAGTACCAAAATCAATCAAAACAAAAAATCGATAATTTCTTTAATGTTCTAATGCAAAAAGCGTTTAATGGAGGCGTGAATTAAAATGAGAAATAAAGACGATTCAACAATAGTAATCATTGCGATTTTTATAGCTGCAATTTTAGCACTGTATTTTATTTCAAAAATTTTATTTGTATTAGGAATAATTATTATTTTTATATCCATAGTTGTATTATTCATGGGACTCTCAACCAATGACGAAAGATTAACTGCTATTGGTGGAATATGTTTAGTGTTAGGAATAATTTTTGCTGTGATTGGTGGTGAAGGAATCCATTTCTTTGAAAATAATCCAACAGGTAAGAATTTGTTAGATGCTGCTAACACCATTGTTAATTCTACAAAAGACATCATCAAAAAATAAATTTTAAATAAGTGATATAATATGTTAGACTCAGACCTAAAATCCAAAATAAACCAGCTCTGGGATAAATTCTGGAGCGGCGGCATCTCAAACCCCCTGCAGGCGATAGAGCAGATGTCCTATCTCCTCTTCATGAAGCGCCTGGAGGATGAAGACATAGCAAGAGAACAGAACGCACAATTATCAGGGGAAAAATACGAATCCATCTTTAAAGGCAAGGAAGGCTGCAAATGGTCGCACTGGACAAATCTCCCGGCAGATAAAATATTACAGCATGTACGGGACAAGGTATTCCCATTTTTAAGAGAGCTCGGAGGAGAAGATTCCCTCTATTCAAAATATATGAAAGACGCCGTTTTCACAATACCCACGCCTTCGCTGCTCATTGAAGCTGTAAAGATCATCAACGGCATGCACATAAAGGAACAGAACAGGGATACCAAAGGCGATATATACGAATATCTTCTCTCGGAATTAAAAACCGCAGGGAAAAACGGTCAGTTCAGGACGCCAAGGCACATTATTAAAATGATGGTAGAATTAACGGCGCCGAAAATCGGGGACATTATCTGCGACCCTGCCTGCGGCACTGCTGGCTTCTTAGTGGCTGCCTATGAGCATATATTAAAGACAAATACGTCTCCTGAATTCATCAAAAAGGATGAGCAGGGGAACGAATACAATTTTAAGGGGGACAAATTAAATGAGAAACAATGGGGGGTTTTAAGAGAGAGTACATTTTACGGGTTTGATTTTGACCAGACAATGACAAGGATTTCATTGATGAACCTGATGATGCACGGGATAAACAATCCAAACATCAGAAGCATCAATACGCTATCGACAAGATACAATGAAGCTAATCATTATGATGTCGTGTTAGCCAATCCTCCATTTAAAGGGAGCATAGACGAATCCGAGATCAGCGGGAAATTCACCATCAGGACAAAGAAAACAGAAATTCTTTTCCTGGAATTGATGTATAACATATTAACCAGCGGCGGAAGATGCGCTGTAATTGTGCCTGACGGGGTATTATTCGGTAATTCAAATGCCCATAAACAGATCAGGAAGAAAATGCTTGAACAATGCCGACTGGATGCTGTAATCTCGATGCCTTCCGGGGTATTCAAACCATACGCAGGGGTATCCGCAGGCGTACTTATTTTTACCAAAGGAGAGCCGACAGAAAAGGTCTGGTTCTATGGTATGGGGTCTGATGGTTATAGCCTGGATGATAAACGGACTTTCATTGATGGAAAAGGTGACATACCTGATATTATTCAGAAATTCAAGAGCAGGGATAAGGAAAAATTTGAGGACCGGAAAGCCAAATGTTTCTTTGTGCCTTTCAAGGAAATCAAGGAAAATGATTATGATTTGAGCATTTCCAAATATAAGGAAATAGAATACGAAGAAGTCCAGTATGAAAACCCGGAAGTAATCAAAATTAAAATACTGGAACTGGAGAACAAGATATGTAAGACCCTGGAAGAATTACAGATATAATTATTTTTTATTCTTGTATTTTCTGATCTCCTCAACAACGTTCTTATCGATCACTCCCGGCTCTGTCATCTTCCTTGCGTCAAGTATCTCGTTCAGGTATTTCTCAGGAATCACATCCTTTTCGATAAGTACCTGCTTCAGGGATTTATTCTCGGAGAGTGCGGTCTTAACAAACATGGCAACATTCTCATAACCGATATATGGATTAAGAACCGTAGCCAGCGCGTGGCTGTTCTCAAGGAGTTCCGAACATCTCTTCTCATCCACGACCATTCCTTCGATACAGTCCACCCGGAACATCCTGACCGTATTCGTAAGAAGCTCGATGCTCCACAGAAGGTCAAAAGCGATAAGCGGCGTCATCACATTGAGTTCCATCTGTCCAGCCTCCGCTGCAAGTGATACCGCGTGGTCATTGCCAATCACCTGGAAGCATACCATGTTCACGGCTTCCGCAATGGAGGGGTTGATCTTCCCTGGCATGATGGATGAGCCCGGCTCAACTTCAGGCAGGATGATTTCCGCAATCCCGGTCCTGGGTCCGGAATTGAGGAGCCGAAGGTCATTCGATATCTTGTTAAGCTCAGTCGCCAAAATCCGTAACGCATTTGACATCTCCACGAACCCTGCCATACTCCATGACATCATTATGCTGTTGCCCTGAACGAAATTAAGACCGGTCAGCCTGTTCAATTCCGAGATTATCGTCTTTTTAAAATCCGGGTGAGTATTGATGCCGGTCCCGATGGCTGTCCCGCCTATGCCGAGCTCAAGCATGCTTTTTTCTGCATTTTTTATTCTTTCAATGCATTTTGAAAGCGCTGCGCCATATCCTTCGAATACCTGACCGTATCTGATGGGCACTGCATCCTCAAGATGAGTCCTTCCAACCTTTATCACGCTATCGTATTCCCTGGCTTTTTCGTGAAATGCGCAGGTTATTTCATCCAGCTCTTTATTGAGTCCGGGAAGGGTCAAGAGTACGCTCAACCTGATCGACGTGGGGATGACGTCGTTGGACGACTGAGCCATGTTGACGTGATTGTTGGGGTGGACAAGATGGTAATCTCCTGGCTTCCCACCCAGCTTCTTTATCGCGACGTTGGCTATGACCTCGTTGGTGTTCATGTTAAAAGGCGTGCCTGCCCCAGCCTGGAACACATCGAGGATGAACTGGTCGCTGTATTTACCATCAATAACTTCGTCAGCAGCTTTATCTATGGCTTCTCCGATCTTCTTATCGAGCACGCCAAGCTTCATATTGGCAAACGCTGCTGCTTTTTTGATGAGCGCGATAGATTTGATAAACTCATGCTTTGCCCTGATACCGCTTATCCTGAAGTTGCGGGAAGCGCGTGTCGTAAAAGCGCCGTATAGCACGTTGTCAGGGACTTCGATCTCTCCGAGGCTGTCTTTTTCAAGTCTTGTCATATAGCCTATTATTTTTCTGCATGATTCATAGACTTAACGTAATATCTAAGAGTATAGAAATCTTTTTTAACACACCAAGTTTTTTATATTCTGCTGCTATCTTAAGCAAAAAGTAGTGATATCATGAAAGGTGACACAGGAAAAGCAGAAGTTGGTGATAAAGTTCGAGTGGGAAAAGCGTATTATAACGAAGTCATTCACTATGAAGGGATATTCATGCCTTCACAAACATCCTGTACCGTACTAAAGCTCAAAAATGGATACAATATTGGCTTAAAAGTAAATCCTCAAACTATAATTACAGTAGAACCCAAAGAGGAAAAAAAGTATCAAGAGCCAATTTCTCATCCCAGCAAGAAAAAAACCGATAAGTTGCCCCGCATTTCCATCCTCTCCACAGGCGGTACCATTGCAAGCAAAATTGATTACCGCACCGGCGCCGTGACATCCCAGTTCAATGCAGAGGACATCCTGCGCGCCATCCCTGAGCTTGAGGATATCGCGAATTACAACTGCAGGATGATATACAGCATTCTGAGCGAGAACATGCGTCCCTCCTACTGGGTCGAGCTTGCGCGCGCCGTGTATGAAGAGATAAAGAACGGCTCTGACGGCATCATCATCACACACGGAACTGACACTATGATGTATACCGCCGCAGCGCTATCATTCATGATAGAGACCCCTGTCCCGATCGTGCTTGTAGGCTCACAGAGAAGCGCTGACAGGCCAAGCAGCGACAATGTCATAAACGCTGTTTGCGCGGTAGCGGTCGCAACGAGCGACATCGCTGAAGTCTGTGTGGTTATGCACGGTTCAACAAGCGACGATTTCTGCTCGATCCACAGGGGAACCAAGGTACGAAAGATGCACACCTCGCGCCGCGACGCTTTCCAGTCCATAAATGCAAAGCCAATAGGGCGCGTTGAGTACCCCACCCGCGAGATAAAATTGTTATCAGATCATGTTAAGCGGGGAGAGAAAAAGCTGGCTCTTCACGACAAGCTTGAACCAAAATGCGCGCTCATAAAATATGCCACAGGGGCGAGCAGCGAATCCCTGCTGTTCCATTCAGGCTCTGGATATAAGGGAATAGTCATAGAAGGCACAGGTCTCGGACATGTGTCCACCGAATGGGTTCCAATCATAAAAACAACAACTGACGCCGGTATACCTGTAGTGATGGTGTCGCAGTGCATCAACGGAAGGGTGTGCGACAGGGTATATGACACAGGAAGGGACATACTGAAAGCAGGTGCAATAGAGGGTGAGGACATGCTGCCAGAGGTTGCCCTGGTGAAGCTTATGTGGGCGCTTGGTCAAAGTTCTGACATCGGGAAAGTGAAAGAATTGATGCAAACCTGCATATCTGGAGAGATTACGCGAAGTTCATCAAATTAATTAACAACTACAAAATAATATTGTTTTTCGGTTTTATTGCCTTAAACTCAATCATTTCAGAAAAATATTAATTAATGATGTTAATTATTGAATCTGAGACTACAATAAACTTTTAAAATTGTATTCAGAACTTTTCAGGTTAAAAATCAAAAAAAATTATGACATGTGCATATGAATAATCGATATTATCTGAATCCTTGTTATGATGATAATCATAATTATCTATAGTCAATAATATAAGAGCAAATATTAAATACTAGTAAAGCCATGATTAATAATGTAGTAGTATCAGGCGCCTAACGCCTTTAGTACCCTCAGTCTCCTTCGACCCATCGTTTTATTTAGGCGCCTGATAACTACTCTATTTTCTAAATAATAATATTATCGTTTTGTTTTTTCAAGTACCCTGATATTGCTTATCTCAGTAGATGGATAGTTGCCTGTCGCGTCTTTTTCCGCTGATTTCACCATGTCCCAGATGGTCAGGAGCGCCACGCTTACCCCGTGAAGCGCCTCCATCTCAACCCCTGTCTTTCCAAAAGAGCTTACTTCTACGGTTGCAGTGATGGTATCTGCACCCATATCAAACCTTACGTCGATACTCGTTATCGGGATATTGTGGCACATGGGGATCGCTAGAGCGGTCTTTTTTACCGCCATTACTGCTGCTATGCGGGCAGTCTCAAGCACCTCTCCTTTCACTATTTTCCTGTTCTTGATAGCCTCCAGGGTTTCCCGTTTCAACCGTATCTCACCCGCCGCGACAGCCCGTCGCGCCACGTCAGCTTTGCCGCCAATATCGACCATCTTTGCCCTTCCATCCTGTATATGGGAGAAGCTCATGGTTTCATCACCTCAGGCACCCGGTCAATAACATCCGTAGCCAGAAGCCCATACCCGAAATCTTCAAAGGCAAGGTCGCCTGCCGCGCCATTGATAAAAGCTGCGGCGCATGCGGCAGAAAATGCGTCATGTTTTGCGAACAGCGCGCCGGTGATCCCCGCGAGTACATCCCCGGTACCGCCAACTGTCATACCAGCATTCCCCGTCCTGTTGGCGCGGACTTGCGTTCCGTCTGAGATAATATCCATCCTTCCTTTCAATAACACGGTGAGATTATTATCCTTTGCAAAATCCCGGACAAAAGTCAGCTTCCTGTTTTCATCTTCAGGAACCTCGACGCCTGATAACCTTTTCATCTCTCCGGCATGAGGAGTTACAATAATGTCCCCGTGACCTTCGCGCAACATCCCGGGTATCAATGCGTCAGCATCAATAACCGCTTTCATGCACACAGGGACGATTTTTCTGACAGCCTCAAGGGTTGCGTCTTCAGTCCCGAGACCCATGCCCATGACAACTACATCGTGTTTTTTGATCAGTTCTGAAATAACAGGAATATCTTTCTCAACCAGCCTGTCGCCCGATAGCTTGCGAACGATAAGGTTGGGCGAGAACGATGCGATGATATCGGACACGCTTTTGGGTGCAGCCACGGTGACGATATCAGCCCCGGCGCGAAGAGCAGCCAGAGCAGCAAGCGCGGGCGCGCCTGAATATGCCCCGCCGCCTATCACCAGCACTCTGCCTGCGTCACCTTTATGGCTTGAAGCGGGTCGTGTCAGGAACGGCTGGATATCACCGGGACCGACAAAGAATTCTGCTTCCCGGGGTACGCCAATATCGATCACCTGGACATCGCCTGTATATTTGCCAGCCCCTTTTTTTGTCATGCCGGTTTTCATTTTATGGAATGTGAGCGTCATGTCTGCCTGTACTGCTTTCTCGAACTTACCCCCGTCAGGGTCAAATCCCGAAGGAACGTCCACCGAGATCACAAAAGCATCCGAGCCGTTGATAAGGTCTATTGCTGTTGATTCAGGTTCTTTGATCTTTCCCCGGATGCCGGTCCCGAATATCCCGTCTATGATCACGCTGGCTTTCTTTATGGTACGCGGATCGAGCATTGCCGCATCGGTGACCTGGACCAGAGGGATGGATGTTCTCTCAAGGGCTTTCCAGTTATGCTGCGCTTCGGGCGTTTTTATCTCCTCTTTTTTTCCGAGCAATATCACAGTGGTATCATAACCGCTCAGGTGTCGCGCAGCCACGAAGGCGTCGCCCCCATTATTTCCCTTACCAGCTATGATAACGACTTTTCCTGATTTGATCCTGCTTTTAACCGCATTTGCGATGGCAGCGCCCGCATTTTCCATGAGCTGCAACCGTTTTACGCCCAGATATTCGCAGTTAGCGTCAATAGCTGCCATCCGTGCTGATTTTATCGCATCCATATTACAATAATATATCTGTACACACATATAATTTATTGAACGCATAGGGAACTATAAACGCATTTTCCAATCATACTACTGGAATAGATAAGTTTATTTCTCTGACTTTCAATAATCAGTGTTAATCAGTGAAATCTGTGTCTATGCATGGTGCTTTCATATACTTTCCCTGATTTTAATATATTTTTAGACACTGATCAACACTGATTTACACAGATTTAATGTCAATTTGTTTTTTGTGCAAACGACTTCAGCGTTCAAGAACGTATAAGGGTTAGGAGCAAAATAAGGGAGGTAAGATCCATGTCAAACACAAACCCACATCTAAACCGTGTCAGAACAATCGCGGATTACCAGTTCGGGCGGGGCGCAGGATGTGCCCTCTTTTCAGACAATGTGGAATTCCAGATGTCAACGACCGGAAGGGTGCGCCAGATACTGCTTGAAGGAAAGCGCATAGCTACGGTCAGGGCGCAGGACGGGATACTGACTCTTGGTATCGCAGGGGCAATGAGACTGCATGGTTTCCTCACATTCCCTATGAACAGGGTTGTAGTAAATAGCGATGCTGCGCCTTTTGTGGCAAAGGGCAAGAATGCGTTTGCAAGGCATGTGGTCGCTGCTGACCCTGATATTAGGGCAGGGGAAGAAGTCATGGTCGTTGATGAGAAAGACAATTTTCTTGCCACAGGAAAAGCAGTTCTTTGCGCGCTGGAAATGGCGGTATTTAAAAAAGGGATGGCAGTAGAAATAAGGAACGGGATAAAGACTGGGGATAAAGACAGCTAAAAGGAGGCATATTTTGCCTGAAGATTTATATCCTATTACTGCATTGTTAACGCCGTTAACATGCAAAAAACGGAAAAATATCCTTATTCTGAGACCGCACAGGTATCGGATGTCTACACGGGCAGGATAGAACACCTGTCACCTTCGGTGAAGCTTGTTCTCAAGGTGCTGGAATACAGGGGACTGATGACGCAAAAAGAACTTGTCGCAGAAAGTTACCTTCCACCGCGCACGGTGCGGTATGCCCTCAACAGGTTGAAAAAAGAAGGCATACTTGAAGAGAGGCTCTACTACAAGGATGCGCGCCAGTGCCTGTACGCCGTGAAAATCCCGCAGCATGATGAGTTGATATCCAACTTCGCATGCGGCGTAGTATAGTTTTTAAGGTATCAGATCAATTCTTGCCGCATGGCATCGAACAGCTCACGTGAGATAATACATCTTGTTGCCTCACTGCTCGTACTTACAATAGCATTCACATATCCCAACCTCAGTCCTGAACTGATGGCAATTGTGGCTTTCGGGGTTGGGACAGGGTTTATCCTGCATGAACTCGCCCACAAGTTCACAGCGCAGAGGTACGGATATGTCGCGGATTACGAAGCAAGTCCCACCGGTCTTTTTCTGGCGCTTGGTCTATCCTTTATCACAGGCGGAGGATTCGTATTCGCAGCGCCGGGAGCTGTGATGATAAGGGGAAAATATGCTCCGTACGGCTATTATGACCCTATCCAGACCGGAAAGGAGCTCGCATACATCTCTGTATCCGGCGCTATCGTGAACCTGTTACTTGCAATAATGTTCCTGACCGCTTCATTGTTCATCACAGATCCGCTGGCATCAAAAGTCCTCTGGTGGTCGGCTTTCATCAACATATTCCTTGCCGGATTCAACATGATACCCTTTGGTCCCCTTGACGGCGCAAAGGTATGGAGGTACAATCCCGTATTATGGGGAATTGTAGGTATCCCGGCGATAATATTGTTCTTATTTATCAGGTTTCTGTGACCCCATTAGATATCAAAGCCGTTTTTCCCAACGATTAATATATATTCACTAAAAACATTATTTGTGCAATGCCAGATGGACAATTAACCGACGGGATCTCAGTTTTAATAAAACATAAATGGAAGATAGTGCTTGCTGTGCTGATCTTCCTGATAACCGCCATGTTCCTTTATGTCATACTCCCTCTCCTTGACGGCATAATAATGGGCATAGTGCTGGCTTATATTGCAAGACCTATGAAACACTATATCGACAGGTATGCTCCGAAAGCGTCGCCCTATATTGCCACATGCGCGATCGTTCTTCCGGTCTTACTGATCATAGGGTTTGGCATTATTGAGATATTCAACGATATTATCTGGGCAGTTAAAAACCAGGACTTTGTGCTGGGCATTTTACTTAACCTGCTGGAGAAGCTTAGCCTGCCGGATTTCATACGCGACAGGATCAAAGATCTGGTTCTGAATTTTACCTCGTACCTGTTCCCTGTACTGAACCAGTATCTTACCATTTCGGTACTGGTCGATATGGGCAAGGCGGTTGCAATGCTGACATTGAACACAGTTCTTGCCGTGCTGATATGTTTCTACCTGCTCATGGACGGCGAGCGCCTGATAGAAAAGATAAAAGATATAATCCCTGGAGAAGTGGAGGAATTCTCAGTCAGGTTCATTAAACATTTCGACGGCATCCTTTCCGCCATTTTCATAGGAAATGCCTATAGCGCGATCGCGGTAGGAGTGCTTTCGTTAATAGTATTCTGGGCTTTTGGTTTCTCCAACGTCCTTGCGCTCTCTGCCATTATGCTGCTTGCAGCTATCATTCCATTATTAACTGGCTGGCTGATGATCATGATACTTGCGATTTTCAGGTATTTTGAAATGGGAAGCCAGAGCGCGCTCGTTTTTCTTATAGTGTCTTTCGTTGTGGTGATACTGCCGCCTGAAATCCTCATCAGACCTTACATAATAAGTACGAAATCTGAAATTCATCCCATGCTTATCATACTGGCTTTCCTGGGAGGCGGGATGGTCGGTGGCATTGCAGGTTTCTTTGTAGCCCCGATACTGCTTGGAGCGATAGTGGCGGCATACCGCGCCGGATCTGAGGTCAGGAAAAGCGAGCTTCTGAAGATACAGGAATAAATGGAAAGTAATGTATCTAAGTCCCCATGAGTGTTATATTATAACCTCGACACCGCCATCTTCATTTTAACGTCCTCTACATCCCAGTCCTTGACAAGGTCGCCTTCCACTTCTATGCCAGAACCAAGAACAAGAGACCGCGCACGCACTTCGCCTGAAATGAAATCCTTTGAGTCTGATACAAGTTCAAGTACCCTTTCATCCCTTATCTCCACGACCGCGTTTATCTCCTCTTCCACAAGAAGGTCAAGTTCCTTTCTCATATCCTGAAGCCTGCGTATGACCTCGCGGGCGTAGCCTTCGCATTCTATCTCGCGGGTGAGTTCGATGTCCACATACACGTCGCCGCCGGAAAATCCTGCCTGGGCGATTGATTGCGGTATTGAGTCCCTGAAAGTCACCATGTCAGCAGTAAGCGTCCATTCCTTAAGCCTGAAACTACCTTTTTCAGCGATCGCCGTCTTGATGGCTTTCCCGTCTGCGTTCTTTAATTCAGCAAGTACCCTGCCAGCCTCTTTTTTAAAGGCAGGACCAAGCGCAGCATGAACCGGCAGCGCTTCCACGCCCAGTTCATCCCACGACTCGCCTGGCGCAAGAAGGACTATCTCTTTTGCATTTGTCTGCTCCTTCAACACGTCTTCAAGTTTCCTGACCGCTGCGCCGACATCTTCTTTCTTTGGCGCCACTACTATCTTTTTCACGGGCCATCTCAGTTTTCGCTTTAATTTCTGTCTTGCATTGGACGAAGCTTCAACGATCTCCCTGATGATGTTCATCTGCGTCTCAAGTTCAGTATCGATGAACTCCTCTTTTGGCGCCGCCCTGTCGCACATGTGAACGCTTTCAGGCGCTTCGGGGTCGACATTTCGCACAAGGTTCTGGTACATTTCCTCAGATATGTGGGGAGCAAAAGGCGCGATGAGTTTTGTGAGTGTGACAAGCACTTCGTATAATGTATAATATGCAGCCAGTTTGTCAGGGTCGTTGGCTTCGCGCCACGTCCGTGGTCGGATGAGCTGGATATACCAGCGCGAGAGGTCTTCAAGTATGAACTCGGATATCGGGCGCGTGGCTTTGTGCAGGTTGTACTCGGACATTGCGGTATCCACCTGTTTTATGAGCGACTGCACGCGCGACAGTATCCATCTGTCCTCAAGCCGCAGCGCCTCAGGCGTCCCTTTTATCTCAAGAGGATCGAATTTATCAAGAACCATGTACGGCAGCGGGAATCGGTACACGTTCCACAGGATATTCAGCATCCTGTGCACGTTGCCCACTTCATCCCAGCTGAATTTCAGGTCATCCCAGGGCGCGTTCTGTGAAAGCACATACAGTCTGAGTGATTCCGCGCCGACCTTCGCTATCACTTCCTCAGGCGACACAACATTGCCAAGGCTCTTTGACATCTTCTTGCCTTCAGTATCAAGGGTGAAACCGTGCATCAGCACGCTCTTGTACGGCGCCCTCCCGAACGCTATCATGCTTGCGCCGAGCTGCGAGTAGAACCAGCCGCGAGTCTGGTCGTGCCCTTCGGTTATAAAATCCGCAGGCCACCAATCCTTTAATGCTTTTTCGTCATGCGGGAAGTTCAGCGTCGCCCATGATGCCACAGCCGAGTCAAACCACACGTCAAATACATCAGGGACGCGGTTCATCTTTCCGCCGCATTTGCATTTGATATGGATATTATCTACATTGGGTCTGTGCAGGTCGGGAAGTTTTGATACTCCGGAGCGCTTCTCCAGTTCGTGCCTTGTTCCCATTACCTCTGTCTTGCCGCATGACTCGCATACCCATACCGGGATCGGGATCCCCCAGTACCTCTGGCGCGATATGCACCAGTCGCGCGACCCGGCGACCCAGTCTGCAAAGCGCGCAGAACCTGCCCATTCCGGATACCATTTGACTTTTTTTATCTCGGCGAGCATCTGTTCCTTGATGTCGGTAACACGCAGGAACCACTGCTCTGTGGCAAGATAGATTATGGATGTTTTGCACCTCCAGCAGTGACCGTACCTGTGTGATATCTTGCCGCTTGCAAGGAGCAGTCCTTTCCGGGTAAGGTCATCGAGTACAACTTTGTTGGCATCCTTCACATGCATGCCTTTGTAATCTCCGGCTTCATCGGTGTACCTGCCGTCAGGACCTACAGGGCAGAATATGGGAAGTTTGTTCTTCATACCGAGTTCAAAGTCGTCCATACCATGACCGGGCGCTATGTGGACGCATCCTGTGTTCTCTGCTGTGACGAAATCTGCCAGGTAAACTTTATGAGCGAACTCCTTCTGCGCAGGAACTTTATCGCCAAGCGGCGCCTCGTATTCGATACGCAGATCTTCACCGAGCAATGTTTCAAGAACCTCGTGGTCCTTATACCTGCCCTGTTTGAGCACATTAGCCATTAGCTGCTCTGCCATTATCAGTATCTCTTCCTTACCGTCCTTTGCCACCCTGACTTTCACATACTCAAAGGATGGATGCACTGCAACTGCGATGTTGGCAGGTATTGTCCAGGGCGTTGTTGTCCATATAACGATGTATGTATTTTCCTCTCCTTTTACCGGGAATTTTATATAGACGGAAGGGTCGGTCTCATCTGCATATTCCACTTCGGAATCCGCTATGGCTGTCTCGCAGCGCGGGCACCAGTTCACGACCCGCAGACCCTTTTCAAGAAGCTTCTTTTCATGCGCCTGTTTCAGCGTCCACCATGCAGCCTCGATGTATTCATCGCGAAGGGTCATGTACGGCTCTTTCCAGTTGAGCCATACACCCAGGTTCCTGAACTGTACCGTCATCTCATCCCTGTGCGAAAGCGCGAACTCCTTGCATTTAGCTACGAAATTGCCCACACCGTAAGTCTCGATATCCTTCTTTGACTTGAACCCCAGCACTCCTTCCACCTTAACTTCGATGGGAAGACCGTGCATATCCCATCCCGCGCGTTCAAGTATATGATAACCGCTCATGGAACGGTAGCGAAGTATGGAATCCTTGATTATCTTGTTCCAGGCTGTTCCCAGATGTATCCTGCCGGTAGTGTATGGCGGTCCATCCACAAAAAAGAACTTCTTCCCGTTCTTCCTGAGTTCCCTGACGCGGGAATAAGCATCTATTTCATCCCAGAACTTTTGGATATTCTGCTCTACTACTTTTGCATCGTACTGCGAAGCCTCTTTTAGCATAAAAAATGATCTCCAGAGAATGGAGGTTAGTAATGCGATAATGCAATTAAAACTTATGGTTTGGAAATAAGCG
>JAYTKX010000161.1:0-4572 GCA_043729865.1 Methanobacteriota archaeon | reverse complement strand
GAGCTGATGCGTAGTTTTCTATCGATGAACAGTCACTACGGTATACCCCGTACAAATGTTACGAGGCCTGTATATAGCGGTTTTTTCATAAAGGAGTATAAACAAATATCTCCCATTATCATTAGGGCAGGCTTCAACGTGGGGCGACTGTAAAGGCGTGCTGCAAGCCTTACCCACATGGCTTACCATTTCCTCCGAAGTCACCTGCATTAGATGATTTTGTTTCCATTATATTTTAATCTGACGGTCGATGAGTGATGCAAAAATTTAAGTTAATTTAACTCTTTATTACTATCATAACCACATAAATTATATAGTTTATCGCTAATATACTAGTACTAATTATGTTCGAAAGAAGCATTATAGAGAGAAACCCATGGTGGGCATCCGGAAAAGTACCTGAAGAGCTTATCGGCATAAAACGCAGGGAATACCTCTCGAAAATAGCAGAGCGTTTAAAAGACCGCAAGCTACTGGCGATCCTTGGCATAAGGAGAAGCGGAAAATCAACGCTTATATATCAATCGATTAAGTATCTTCTTGAAAATGGTACTGACCCAAAGAATATATTCTATATAAATGCAGACGACTTCGAGAAGCCGGGAAGAGACTCACTTGAGGAGGCGCTTGACTTCTGCCAGCAGAAGAACATGGTCTTCCTGAAAGATAAAAAGATCTATGTTTTCATCGATGAGATACAGAATATCAAGGGATGGCAGATGCTCTTGAAAAAATATTATGATCTCAAGTATGCTTCAAAATTCATTGTATCAGGCTCATCTTCCAGCCTCATTTATAAGAACTCATCAGAGAGCCTTGCCGGAAGAATTAACTTTATTGATGTTTTCCCGCTTACATTCAGGGAGTTCCTGCAATTCAACGGCGTAGAGATGCCTGAGGCGCCTTTTGATTTCAAATCCCTGAAAAGTATCTATTACGACCTTTCCCCGAAAGGCAACGAGATAGCAGGTTTCCTGTCGCAGTACCTGAACGTCGGGGGGTTCCCGGAAAGGTTCGAAATAAAAAATGAGGAAGCATGGTTCAAAACACTTTCTGAGGAATATACAAGCCTTCTCATCTACAGGGATATTGTAAGGGTTTTCAGGATCCGGGATCCCCTGCTGCTTGAATCCGTATTCAGGTTCGCAGCCGCTCATTCAAGTGAGAGATTCAGCTACACTGGAATAGCAAAACAAAATGATGGGGATAAGGAAACTTCAAAACAATATGTTTTTCATCTCGCCCGTTCTCACCTGATATATTTATCAGATTATTACACGAAAAGTAAAAGGGCTTCAGAGAGAAAGGAGAAAAAGATCTATTTTTGCGATACCGGTCTTAAGAATTCCATTGGAGGGCGCCAGGATATTGGTTTTGATGCCGAAACATCGGTATATCTGCACTGCCTCAAGCATGTCTCCGGTTATCCCATGGGGAAGATATTTTACTGGCTTGATAAAAAAAAGAACGAGACTGACATTATAATGAGTTACGGGTCTGAATTGATTCCGGTTGAAGTAAAATACAGGACATCCATTGATGATGGGGATATGAAAGGGATACTGAATTTTTGCAAAAATTTTGGCGTTAAGAATGCGTACGTTGTAACAAAAGCTCTCTTGGAAGAAAGGGAGATCGAAGGCATCCGGGTTTCATTCATCCCATTATGGTTGTTCCTGCTCATATTTTGATATCAGGAACAATCCTGTCTGCGCAAACAGATTCGGGAGCAAGCCGAAAAATCCATTATCGCCAATAAAAGCGCTTCTTTTGATCCTGATATCCTCCCTCCGGCAATAATCCCTGAAATCAGAAATGCTCAGGAAATGCAGGTTGGGCGTATCAAACCATTCGTATGGCAATGACGGGGTCACAGGTGTTCTTCCCCTGAAAAATATCTGACATCGCGCACTGAAATGAGCAAAATTCGGAAATCCAACCACTACTTCTTTCCCTACCCTCAAAGACTCCTTAAGTACCACACCCGGTTTTTTCACCAGCTGCAGGCTCTGGTTCAGTATCACATAATCAAAAGACTCATCGCCGTATTCTGATAGACCATTATCGATATCCTGGTGGGACACGCTCAAACCAAGAGCCACACATCTATAGATAGCCTGTTCATCGATCTCGATCCCATGAACCCTGCCATTCTTTTCCCTTGCTATAAGAGAAAGCAATTCTCCTTCGTGGCATCCAAGATCAAGCACACTTGATCCATCTTTGATCCAATCAAGGATAATTCTGTAGTCCTTTCTGATAGCGTCATTTGGCTTGATCATCATCTTCTTCCAGCATTCGGTTCAAATTAAATCTGGAGCTCATAGATACTCAGCGATCGTATGTCCTTCAAATACTTTTTTCAAGAAATGCCTGATAAGATGCGTTTCTTCCTCGATCTCCAGAAGGAATGCATCATGCCCGTATGTAGAATTTATCTCGCAATAAGTAGCTTCGATCCCTGCCAGTTTGCATATCTTTAAAATCTCTTTTGACTGATAAGTCGGGTATAGCCAGTCGGATTTAAATGCAATAATAAGGAATCGTGCTTTGATCCCCTGGAAAACCTCATAGAGTGTCTTGCCATTTGAAAGGTCGAAATAATCGAGGGCTTTCGTAATATACAGGTAAGAATTGGCATCGAACCTCCTCACAAAATTATCCCCGTGATAATGGAGGTATCCTTCCACTTCAAATTCCGCCCCGAATTTTGAAGGTTTCTTTCCGTTCCTGAAACGTCTCCCGAATTTCTCGCTCATCGAAATATCGCTCATATAGGTAATATGACCTATCATGCGGGCGACCGCAAGTCCTTTTGATGGGACCGTCCTTCCATAATATCTGCCGCCCTGCCAGTCAGGGTCTGCCATGATAGCCTGCCGCCCAACCTCGTTGAAAGCTATCTGCTGTGGAGAATGTTTCAGCGTCGTAGCAATTGGAATTACAGAGCGTACCCTCTCAGGATACGATGCAGCCCACTGCAGCGCCTGCATTCCTCCCATCGAGCCGCCCATAACGCACAGGAGTTTTTCAATTCCGAGATGGTCTATCAGATGCTTCTGCGCCTTGACCATGTCCTTGATAGTGATCGTGGGGAAATCCAGTCCATAAGGCTTGCCAGTAGCAGGATTGATAGAAGAAGGACCGGTCGAGCCCCTGCACCCGCCGAGTATATTTGAGCAGATCACAAAATATGTATCTGTATCAAATGCTTTTCCCGGCCCTATCATCTCATCCCACCATCCTGGTTTCTCATCCCCGTCATGAAAACCTGCTGCATGCGCATCGCCAGACAGGGCATGAAGGATCAGTATCGCATTGGATCTCTGGTCATTCAGTTTCCCGTAAGTTTCATACGCAAGGGTCACAGGTCCAAGCTTTTCTCCTGAATCAAGTGCCAACTCATGGGGAGAGTGGGCGAAAGTAAAGTATTTTGTTCCAACGATCCCTATGCTTTCGCCCATTTTGACTTTTTCCAGATACTCCACTGCAATTGTATTGCTCATGTGAACTGACTGAGACCTATTTTACTGCTGCATTCAAAGCCTGGTCAATGTCCTCTATTATATCTAAAGAATGTTCCAGACCAATGGAGAGACGGATATAATCCTCTGTGACACCTGTTTCTTCCTGTTCTTTTCTGGTCAACTGCTGGTGTGTGGTGGATGCAGGATGTATCACCAGGCTCTTTGCATCACCGATATTTGCGAGGTGAGAGAACAGCTTTAATGAATTTATGAACTTCTTTCCAGCTTCATATCCACCCTTGATACCAAATCCTACAATCCCACCATAATGGGTTTTCAGGTATTTCGATGCGATCTTATGATTGGGATTATCTTCAAGTCCAGGATAATTGACCCATTTGACCAGAGGATGTCCTTTCAGGAACCTCGCAACCTCAAGGGCATTTTCGGAATGTTTTTTTACGCGCAATGGCAGCGTTTCAAGTCCCTGAAGGAACAGGAAAGCATTGAATGGACTTAATGCCGGACCTATATCCCTGAGAAGCTGCACCCTTACCTTTATGATGAAGGCGACATTCCCAAGACCGGGGAAGTTCCCGAACGTGTCCCAGTATTTCAGCCCGTGATAACTCGGATCCGGTTCGGTGAATTCCGGGAATTTGCCATTGTTCCATTTGAAATTCCCTGAATCCACTATTACTCCGCCAATGGACGTTCCGTGCCCGCCTATATACTTGGTCGCAGAGTCCACGATAATATCCGCCCCATATTCTATGGGCTTTACGATGCCTACACCCACTGTATTATCCACAACGAGAGGAATGCCAGCATCATGCGCTATCTTTGAAATGGCTTCAAAATCTGGTACATCCAGCTTGGGATTGCCGATTGTCTCGGCATAAACTGCCTTTGTCCTCCCTGTGATCGCTTTTTTTATTTCCTCAGGTTTTGTTGAATCGACGAACTTCACTTTTCTTCCAAGTTTTGGAAAGGTGTAATGGAACAACTCGTATGTTCCCCCATACAGATTATTTGCGGATACGATCTCATCCCCAACCTGCGTGATGGCAAGAAGCGCCAGAGTCTCGGCAGCCTGTCCCGATGC
>JAYTKX010000160.1:0-6800 GCA_043729865.1 Methanobacteriota archaeon | reverse complement strand
CATTTGGGATTATTTCATCTGTCCTTAGTTTTGTTTGGTATGTCATTAATAACAAACATGCTGAGGACAATATTATTATTTATCTGTCAAAGTCAGGATAGAAGCGCCAGATTTTAAGCGTTATTAATTTATAAAAATACAAATGCCTAAAAATTTCAGCCCCCCATGACTCGCTGACCCCAGCCCCCTCCCCTCCGCGCGCCTCCACTGGCGCAGCCCAGCCGGAAGCCCCGCGCCGCGCCCGATGGAATAGTAATTAACTGCTTGCAGGCGAAGAAGATGATTATATTTAGGTGAAAAACAGATGTATATACAAATATGAGAACATTTCTGGTGTCAATTCAAAAAGAAGACAAATTCTATGTTGCAAGATGTCCCGAACTCGGTGTAACTTCACAGGGAAAAAACCTTGAAGAAGCGCAGGCAAATATTAAAGAGGCTATTGAGCTTTATATCGAAAGCTTCGGAGAAGATCTACCTCGTGAGATATCCAAACCGCTCTGGACCACAGTTGAAGTAGCCCATGCCTAAACTGCCAGTTATTTCCGGGAAAGAACTCATCGCTGCGCTTAAAAAGGCAGGATTCGTTGAAATCAGGCAAAAAGGCAGCCATGTATCGCTTCAAAAAATCACACATGAGGCAACTTATAGAACCGTCGTACCTCTGCATCAGGAACTCGCAAAAGGGACACTTATTGATATTCTTCACCAAACAGGTTTGAGGCACAATAAATCCGCGTCCATCCGCATTCTTCTGCAGTTTTTTGGATTGTAACACTAACATTTCACATTCCCCAAAATCAATAAACTATATATTGCAATCATTCATATTCTGGTCAAGGTGATATGATGCAGGCAGAGGTTTCAACGATGTTCGGTTTGAACGTTTACACTGAGAGAGGGATATATATCGGCAAAGTTAATGATGTCGTACTTGAAGTAAGCGAGAAAAAAGTGTCTGGACTCGCGGTATCGAAATTGAACCCGGATATGTTCGATACTGCAAAAGCCGGGGTTGTGATCCCTTACAGATGGGTGACTGCAGTGGGCGATGTTGTTCTTATCAGGCATGTAAAAGACCAGTTCAAGAAGCCGGAAGAGATCCCCGAAGAGTATAATATTTCGAACGAGGAAGAACAATAGACCGTGAATGATGATTTTTCAGAAAATGAGATGAAAGAAAGGGAGATATACTCTGACCTTCGGGTCTTCCCTCCCTTCGCGGTCAGGATCGACGGACGGGGCTTTGGCCGCGCTCTTTCGGATTTCAAAAAACCTTACGATGAAAGATTCGCCAGAGCCATGGCGGATTGCGTGGAACGTTTTTTCAGGGATAGCGGTCTGAACCCGCTGCTCGCCTTCACGTTCTCAGACGAGATCAATCTCTTTTTTCTCGAAATACCGTACAATAACAGGATAGAGAAGATCGATTCGATAATCCCGAGCTTCTTCTCGTCTGCCCTTACGATACTTCTGGCGCTGGAAAAACCCGTATCCTTCGATTCACGCGTCATACCGCTTGGAAAAGAAGACATCTACAGGTACCTCTTATGGAGACAGGCTGAGACCTGGAGGAACCATGTAAGCTCCTACGGGTATCATACGCTGCGTAAGACAGGTATTTCAGAGAATGAGGCTGCCATGCAGCTTAAGAATATGAAAGCGAGCGCAATTCATGAACTTGTGTTCCAGCACGGCATCAACCTTGCAGAGACACCCGCATGGCAGAGATGCGGCGTGTTGATCTTCAGGGAAACGTATGATAAAAAGGGATACGACCCTCTGAAAAAGACCGGGGTCATAACGCAAAGGAGAAAAATAATACAGGAATGGAACACACCGATCTTCAAAAGCGATGATGGAAAAGCGCTTATCGGCAGGCTGATATCTGAAAGCACAGGTTTATTTTATTCAACATCTATTTTGGTATAATGAAAAAGATACTTCTGACCAACGACGACGGGGTATATTCCACAGGTCTCAAAGCCGCATACGATAGTGTAAAAGACCTTGGAGATGTGACCGTAGTTGCACCGTCCTCGCAAAAAAGCGGCGTGGGGCGGGGAATATCCATTTTTGAACCTCTGCGTGTATCTGATGCTAATGTGAACGGTTTCAGGGCGCATGCAGTTGCAGGAACTCCTACTGATTCGGTCATCCTTGGTATTTTTGTAATAATGAAAGAGAATCCAGACCTTGTGCTCTCTGGTTTCAACGTGGGTGAGAACATCAGTACAGACACTGTGACCACAAGCGGTACGATCGGCGCAGCACTTGAAGCTGCAAGCTACGGGATACCTGCCATCGCAGCTTCCATACAGGTGCTGGATGAAGGCGATAAGTTCGATGATCACCGCGCTTATAGTTATGATTTTGAAGTGGGTATCAGGATCGTGAACAGGATAGCGAAAAACGTGCTTGATAAAGGGCTTCCTGAAGGTGTTGATCTGCTCAATGTCAATATTCCAAGGCATGCCGCCATGGATACTGAGATAGAGATAACAAGACTTGCGCGGAAAATATTCATAACAGGCGTGGAGGAGCGCTTTGACCCCAGGGGCAGACCATATTACTGGATCAACGGGGAACTTATCCGCGACGCAGAAGAAGGGACTGACGTCAGGGCTGTGATGAAAAAAGGTCATATTTCAGTAACGCCGCTGTCGCTTGATTCAACAGCCAGGGTGGATTTCAGGGAGATAGAAGGACTGCTGTAAACTCCCATGAATCTTACAAAGTTACCCTTGTGCCAGCCCTGCCTTCGATAGCAGGGAGCGCTTTGTTAAGGCTTGAAATGATCGCCATTTTTCCTCCGGATCTTACGAACCGCACCGCAGCGAGCACCTTAGGCTCCATGCTGCCCTTCCCGAAATGTCCTTCTTTCAAGTAGCTCTCCGCCTCGCCAGCGGTCATTTCATCAATATTCACCTGTTCCTCTTTCCCATAAAAAAGCGCAGCTTTCTCAACATCCGTAAGTATGAGAAATATCTCTGCCCCCACCGCAGCCGCAAGCAGGCTGCCTGTCAGGTCTTTATCGACCACAGCCTCGACGCCTTTGAGCAGCCCGTTCTTCCTGACAACGGGTATCCCGCCCCCACCTGCCGCAATGACAATAATTCCAGCATGAACAAGCTTTTTTATCGCTTCTTCCTCTATTATCTTTTCAGGCATGGGTGATGCTACCACGCGCCTGTACCCTTTTTTATCCTTTATCATCCGTATTCCCCGTTCCATTAACTTTCGCGCCTTGAATTCAGGAAAATACAGACCTATGGGCTTTGTCGGGTTCAAAAAGGAAGCGCAGGAATCATCCACAAGCACCTGCGTCAATACTGTCACGACCTGTTTATTGATCCCTTTCTCTTTCAATCTGTTGTCGATGGACTGCTGCAGGGAATAACCAAGCATACCCTGCGTCTGCGCCCCGCACACGTCAAGGGGCTGCGGGTGGACAAGACCGCACTCCTCCTGCATTGCGAGGATGTTCCCTATCTGGGGTCCGTTGCCGTGTGTGAGAACGACATCGAATCCTTTCCAGATGATCTCCACTATCTCCCCTGCTGTATTGTCTATCAGCCTCTGCTGTTCCTGCGGATCCCCCTTTGCAGGGTTCAATATCGCATTCCCGCCTATTGCGATCACGATCGTTCTCATATTAATTAATATTGTCGCCATATATATTAAATTTCAAGGTTCGGCTGTAAAATTCATGCAAATCTGTATAGTTAAGGCTTAATACCTGGCATCACCTCTATTAAACCGGCTAATATCATGCAACGACTTCCACCGCACCAGCGCTTGACAACAGATTTCCCAATCCTGCATTTCGGGAAAGTGCCGGAATTCGACAGGAGAACATGGGATTTTCGTGCAGATGGGCTTGTTGAAAACCCGGTCAGGCTGACATACGATGAATTCCTGACACTTGAAAAGACCGCGGATGTCAGCGATTTCCACTGCGTGACCGGATGGAGCAGGTTCGAAAATAAGTGGGAGGGAGTCAGGTTCAGTGACATTGCAAAGCTCGCAAGACCAAAAGCCAGCGCCCGATTTGCCACGATAGAGTGCGATGGCGGGTACACTACCAGCCTTCCCTTTGCTGAGCTTATGGAACCTGATGTGCTCCTCGCTTACATTTTTAATGGAGAGCCGCTTGAACCTGCGCACGGGGGACCCCTCAGGCTCGTTGTTCCGAAAAAATATGCCTACAAGAGCGCCAAGTGGGTGAGGCGCGTGGTGTTTACAGAGGAGCAGGTGACGGGGTTCTGGGAAGAAAGAGGGTACAGCAACAGCGCTGACCCGTGGAAAGAGGAGAGGTATTCGTATTAGAGTTCTATGGGGATTATCGAGAGCGCGAGCAGGGAGCTGATATCTGAGCTTCCTTCACTTGCTAAGGGCTCATCCAAAAATTAGATAGCAGGTATTTTAGAAACGAAACCGCAGATGAACGCAGATTTATTGTCAGGATTTATTAGTAAAATTTGATAACTTATTTTTCCGATACCAAAGGTCAGGCGATAATCTCAGGGGTGGCGATCAATACGCCGACCCTGGTGAGGATAAGGAAGAGGCTGACGAGCGATGCCAGGGGGAGGAGCAAGGATGCGCCTGCGATGTGGGCGGCGCAGATGAAGTATGAGGAGAAGCATCAGGAGGCTGGGATGAGGGCGGATGAGGAGATGGATGTGGGGGTGTGAGGGTGGAAGGGATACTATAAAAAATTTTTGAAAAACTATATTTAGCAAAAAAGAAATTCAATTGAATGAAAGGCAGCGGAAGATGATGCAATGGCTTGTCGAAGGTAAGGAACTTACAAGCCGGCAATGTGAAGCAGAATTCGGTGTCACCCGTGCTGTCACATCTGTCGATTTCAGGAAACTGGTTGAATTGGGATTGGCTGAAAAACTTGGAGCCGGTCGCTCTACCCGATACCGCCTGAAAGGACTGGTCTAATCGTCAAGTAATCGTCAAGTAAAACTCACTAATCGTAAAGTGACAGCAGCAGATCGCCCAGAGCATCGAGAGCGCGAGCAGGGAGCTGATATCAGAGCTTCCTTCGCTTGCGAAAGGGCAGGCGATAATCTCAGGGGTGGCGATCAATACACCGACCCTGGTGAGGATACGGAAGAGGCTTACGAGCGATGTCAGAGGAAGGAGCAAGGATGCGCCTGCGCTGTGGGCGGCGA
The DNA here is from genome assembly GCA_043729865.1 of Methanobacteriota archaeon. Lineage (GTDB taxonomy): Archaea > Halobacteriota > Methanosarcinia > Methanosarcinales > Methanoperedenaceae > Methanoperedens. The sequence continues at coordinate 1,614 of JAYTKX010000160.1, read as the reverse complement.
GAGGAAGTATGAGGAGATGTATGTGGGGGTGTGAGGGTGGAGGGAGGGGTGGGGATGAGAGAGTTCATAAGGAATATTCTTGAAAACAAAATGTAAACGCCTTGTGCATAATACGGCGTTTGTGACTGAAGACGAGAGATAGTGCGTGTATCCATTAAAAATATTCTGATTCCGATGGCAATCGTGGTGTCAAAAATGGGGCACGAATAAATCCACAAAGAAAAAAATAGAAATAAGGGGTGAAGGCAATCGATATCATTTCATAAAGTATTTACGGTACAAATACCTTATCATGTCAGTCGGTGATGTATCATATGCCTGAATTTCCCCAATTAAAGCTAATAATAAAGAAAGAATTTAATAGCTGGTGGGGTATTGCGAGTGGTATTGCAGTAATTGCTACAATTACCGGTTTTAACTTACTATCTTTATCCGTAATATACACAATTATAATTGTGGGCTTTATTATAATTCTTTTTATGGCACGGGTAATGTATAAAGTAATTGGAACTTTAGAAAAATGCAAACCTGGACCAAAAGGTCCACGAAAATCAATAAGTACTGCCCTTACAGATACGGATGTAGAGTTTGCAATTTATTATTTAAAGAAGAAAATAACTCAGAGTAACTTTTTAGATTTGGAATATTTGTTTACCTGGGAAGATATTACAGAAAGTGAAAATAAACAACTCATAAATTTTTTGGTAAAAAATCAACCTTTAGACTGGATAAGACATCCAAAAGTCAAGAATGACAATAATATAATTACTATATCCGAAGGAGCTAACTCTTGTTCACTTAAACTAAACGAGGAAAAAAATAATGCAATACTTAAAATAGCCAACTCTAAGAATTATGAGTTCCCTGCAATACAAGAAAACCAGAAACATAAAATATACAGATATGATCCTAAAAAAAATATTATTATCGGAGTGGATAGAGGGGGCGCCATTGTCGGCGGTATGTTGGCAAAAAATCTTGGGTTGGCAATATCAACACTTGCAATATCTTATGCCAATCCACCCAAAAGTAATTTAAAAAATATTGATTTTTCCATCATTAAAAAGATACTTTTAGTCGATGATGCAATAAGGAAAGGTGGAACTATGGCGGCTGCATTTAAAATAGTGAGGCAAGAATGGGAAAGGCAAGAAAGGTATTTGTTTAGTTGGGACGAAATTCAAAGAAAGGATGATACCAAATTTTTAGAATTTCTAACACAGAATTATGAAGTTAATTTGGCAAAAACGGCAAAAATTCAACCAAATGACGACGAAACCGTTAATATCTCTGATGGAAATAACCAAATTTTTTTCAGACTTAATCATGAAAGAACAGGGGTAAGTTTGACGATAAATAATGTAATAGACAATGAATTCATTGTGAGACGAGAAAGGAGGAAGCTAAACATATACAAAATCATCAACAACAAAATTGATGATGGAGCAGTTAGAACAACATGTATCTTGCATCAATCAGGATCAAAAATTACCCCTTATTATGATGTATATAACACTAATACATTGGTCATCGGTTAAGGAATTCTACTCAACGAAGTAGCTCATAAAAGATTGCAGAATCACCCTTTTTTAATCAATATATTAGAGTTTCCAG
>JAYTKX010000159.1:0-9927 GCA_043729865.1 Methanobacteriota archaeon | reverse complement strand
CATTTGGGATTATTTCATCTGTCCTTAGTTTTGTTTGGTATGTCATTAATAACAAACATGCTGAGGACAATATTATTATTTATCTGTCAAAGTCAGGATCAATGCCCACTCAAGCTAACTCCCCCAAATGTTAGAAACTGCTATCCTTTTTAAATTACACACCTGCGCCTTAATTTAAATACAGAAATCAAACAAATCAAAGAATTCCAGAATTATCGAGCATCTTCCCGATGCCTCGGAATTCATTCCCTTCCCAAAACCCCTACATTTAAATATTCCCAACTCAAATACATAAATGATAGTTTTCAGGTCTAAAGGGAGTTTTCATGACCTCTGGAACTACCAGAAGGGAGGTTAAAATGGCAGACATCTTTAAAAAACGTCTGGAGAAATGCAGCCGCCTTATGAAAGCCGGAGAGCTTGAAATATGAAGCGAGGATAAACATGGCGACTCTTGACAATCCCAGTATCACTGACATCCTGTGGATACTTTTCCTGTTCTCGATCTTCATCCCACTGATTCAGAAGAGGGCGCTGCTTCTGAGGCGGCAGGTGGCAATGCGATCAATCGAGTCGCGACGAAAGAGCCGCGTGATAAGCATGATCCACAGGCAGGAGACCATGAGTTTCCTGGGCATCCCCTTAGCCCGCTACATCGACATAGAGGATTCCGAGGCTGTGCTTCGCGCCATCAGGATGACACCGGCTGATATGCCGCTCGATATTGTTCTGCACACTCCCGGCGGGCTTGTACTTGCTTCCGAGCAGATAGCCTGCGCCCTGAAGCGCCATAAGGGCAAGGTCACGGTCTTCATTCCTCACTACGCCATGTCAGGAGGCACGTTGATCGCAATGGCTGCGGATGAGATAGTGATGGACCCCAACGCAGTGCTTGGACCGGTTGATCCGCAGCTTGGCGGACAGCAGGGATACTATCCTGCAGTCTCCATCCTCAAGGCTCTGGAGCAGCCCAACCCGAACAGGGATGACCAGACCCTCATCCTTGGAGACGTGGCAAGAAAAGCCATTGCCCAGGTTTACCAGACTGTTTATTCACTGCTGCTGAAACATAATACACCTGAGAAAGCAGATGAGATCGCGAAGATGCTCAGCGAAGGGAGATGGACGCATGATTATCCCATTGACTTTGAGCAGGCAAAAGAGATGGGGCTTCCGGTGAACGAACAGATGCTCAAGGAAGTTTACGAATTGATGGAGCTTTATCCACAGTCCGGGATGCGCCGACCATCAGTGGAGTTCATCCCGACACCATATGCGCCGCCGACGCCGCCTGGAAAGGGGAAGTAGAGAGTTAATAATCCTATATCTGAATGCCTATACTGAAAAATAATAAAAGAAAAGTGTAAACGCGTGCAAGAGCGCGATGAAGAAGCTTCTGAAATAAATATTGAAATGGCGGATGAGAGAATGGCAGACAAGTTAACAAAAGACAAAAAGCTTAACGAGGTAATAACAAAATACCCATCAACAAGGGAAGTATTCATAAAACACGGTATGCCCAGATATGCGGGACGGCTGCCTTCAGAGAATCTTGAGTTTTTCTGCAGGATGCACAGGGTGGACATCAACCTGTTGCTTGATGAACTCAACAAAGCGGCGGGACTATCCTAAATCGGGCTGGAACTATGGACATTCCATTAAAATTCGCCTGGGCAAGCCTGATCTATTTGCTTATTGGAAGCACGATGGGAGTTTTGATGCTCTTCACATCTGAAACCATAAAACCTTCCCATGCCCACGTGCTCCTGATAGGTTTTATTTCCATGATGATATTTGGCGTGGGGTATCATCTTCTGCCTGTGTTCGCGGGTACTGACCTGCATAGTCTCGGGCTTGCTGAACTCCATTTCTGGCTTCAGAACATAGGTCTTGTGGGACTTGCTTTCACAATGCCATATAGATATGAAAGCGAAAGCTACAGGATCGGAACGATCTTTTTTGGAGCGATATCGCTTCTTGCTATCTACATCTTTGCTTACAATGTGGCGAGGTCGATAATTATCCCAAAAGAGGAAAAGAAAAGCTGAAGTTTTCCTAAAACCAGTATTCAGGATAACTTCTCTTTTTAGCAAGATTGTTCATTACCAGTGCTATTACCAGCATTATCAAAGCTCCTGATGCCACAGGTATGAGAATATATGTGTAGCCGGGCGCATGTATCTTATCACTTCCGATGACCGCTATCAACGCCGTTGCCCCGCCGGGAGGATGCAGGGTTCTGGTGGCGTGCATGGCGGCTATGGATAAGGACACTGCAAGGGCACTTGCGATCCAGAGATTCGGCACATTCTGGTAAGCAGTGACACCGAGCAGAGCTGAGATGACATGTCCGCCGATGAGATTACATTATCATATACACCTGCATAAAAAATAAGATGCGCCGTAATTCCGACGCACTATTTATTACTCTGCAGGGATGAATCTGTTACACTGGCAATCCCAGTGCAGCCCGCTTCTTCATAATATGGGCTTCTATGCCATTTGCAGCGTCAACCATGTCAGTCTCTACCGCGATCTTCCCGCCGGTTATTCCTTCAAGGTCTTCAGTAAGGAGTTTTACGAGGCGGGGAGCTCCTGCCACAGGCGGGAGAGGCGCAACATGTGTATACAGTCCGAAAGCCAGCGCGAAGATCGCATCGATAGTTGCCTTCTGTTCCATATACTCAGGCGCAGTCACTGCAACCGGCAGTGCAGACGGGTCAACTCCAAGAGCATCAGCCACTGCCGTAACAAGCGAAATAATTCTTCCGGTATCCGTGCATGTGCCGAAACTCAGCACTGGCGGCATCTTGAGCAATTCACATACAGCCCGAAGACCCGGACCTGCTTCCTGCTTTGCCTCAAGCGTGGTAAGTCCTCCTACCTGAAGGGCAGCATTTCCGCATCCTGCGCTGATGACCAGGATATCCCTTTTGATAAGTTCGCGCGCCATTTTCAAAGTATTGATATCCTGACCTCCGTCGCGCAGCGTCGTACAGCTTACAAGAGCCACAACGCCTTTCAACGTTCCATTTTTGATGACATCAAGAAGCGGATCAAGAGTTCCGCCAAGCGCACCGAGACATGCTTCAGCTGAGAAACCGACCACAGCATTCTGCTTTTTGTTTGAGGGATTCGTGGCTTTTCCTTTTCTCTTCCTGAAATTCTCAATAGCCATATCTATGAGTTTCTGCGCCTGGGCGGCTGCTTCTTCCGGTTTATATACAATATGGTCTTTCATTCCCGGAACATTCACCAGTTTTGAGACTGAAACAAGGCTGGTGTTGTATTTTTCCTGGTACTCTCCCATTCCCGGTGGAGAGCAGTTCATGTCCATGGCAAAAACATCGATACCGCCTGTCGCAAGCGCCGGTTCGATGGACAGCCAGTTACCGGTCATGCCCACGAATACATCATCTATCTGGAATCTCTGTATAAGCTCCTGTCCCGTCTCGATAGAACCAATGATGTGCAGTCCTTTAGCTCCCGCTTTCTTTGCATTTTCCTGATTTCTGGGCTCATGGGCTGCTTTGATAAGCGCCGCGCCCATAAAAGGCTCATGACCGTTGGCAGCGATATTGACGTAGGCAGGGTCTATGATGCCGAGGTCCACATTGACTGCATGGGGCTGGGGAGTCCCGAAAAGTATGTCCTGTCCCATCTCAAGCGGTATCTGTGAGCCGTAAATACAGGAAATACCGAGGCGCAGAGCCTTCTTTGCAAGGGAAACATAATCCCCGTCGATATTTGTCATTGTGCTTGAAACAGCATCCATGACCTCGTTAAGCGGCCCTCCCGGAAGGATGCCAAGTTTTCTCCACAATTCGATCCTTGTCTTTGGAGCAAAACGAAGAACATTTGAAAGCTCGCTGTCAGAATCAGAGTTTATTTCTGTGATCATTGCATCTGCTACTGCAATTGCGATCTCATTTGTACTCATATCATTTTTTATGCCCAGCTTCGCCGCGAAGCTTCTAAGTTTTGCTTCATCCTTGATATGGAAAGGCGTTTTTCCCAATGCTGTTGCTTTGAGTGTTTTTGCAACTTCCCTGGCATGGAATGTATATGTGGCTGTGCCCATGGTATTCAGGAACATCATGTTCCTCATAGCCATAGCATCTGCATCTATGCCGCATACTCCCCGTTCCGCGCCTGGTTTTATCCTGCACGGACCATTGCTGCAAAGCTGGCAGCTTATACCCTGTTCACAGAACGAGCATCTTTTTCCCTGTGCTATAGCTCTGTCAAATGTGTTTGACATTCCGTCTTTTTTCAATACATTGTACTGTTCTTTTACTGACTGATGTGCGCTTATTGTTTCCATAATATCAACCATTTTATTGCCTCCGGTTAGTTCATAGTACTTACATATAATGTATAAATTCATCTACTATGATCTATAAGAAAAATCAATAAAATGACTATGATCAATCGGTCATATTCCGGGTTCATTTCCGATGCGCAAGACCCGATCGATCCCTAAAACAGCCCCAGCTTCCGTCGCTTCTCCTCTGCCGGCACCCCGTTCTCGTCCCAGCCCCTCAAAAGATAATACTCATCCAGCGCCTTCTCAAACTCCGCCCTGTCGATCCCTCCGCTCTCAAAGAACCTATCAGGCAGGGCATCATCCTTTCTCGAAAATCCTGCTCTTATATTGAACATGCGTTCAAGGTTCCATATCCTCTCTCCGCATTTCATGAACTCCTCTGTGGAATAATCCAATCCTGTGGCTGCACTCAGCATGCCCGCGTACTCCTCTTTCGAAACATCGAACCACGCGAACCTGCAAACCGCCAGGGAATCAAGAGCAGCCATTTCATCCTGGCAGGTCTGAACAAGCCTGGCTTTTCCTGAGAAGGTAAGACGGTCTACCTTTTCAGGCTTCCCCAGTACCTCCGGCGATATCATGTAAGCACGCATGTGACATCCTCCCCTGTTCGATGTGGCATAAGCAAGAGCCATCCCCAGAGCCCCGCGAGGGTCGTAGCCTGGAAGTTCAAGCCCCTTGGAGTGCATCGCAACATCTTTTCCATGGGCTTTTGCAAGAGCCTTTGAACCCCTGCCGAGTTCTTTCCCGACGCCTTCGCTTTCACCTATCTTTTTAACGAGTTCGGAAAATTCACTGATATCTTCCCCCATGATCTCAGCGTAAGCGGCTATTGTGGATCCGGAGGAGATGGTATCTATGCCGTAATCGTTGCACAGGCGGTTCGCCCTGATGATGGCTTCCAGATCCGCATTCTTATTATCTGGACCGTAAGCCCACAGGGTCTCGTATTCAGGGATCTCATGACCCTCAAGGGCTCCGCTTTTTATAACGTGCCTGCATGCTATCATGCAGTTATAGCAGGTGTTGTTCTTGATATCGTAATTTTCCCTGATGAAGTCCCCTGAGACCTTATCAGCGCTGCTGAATTCGCTTTCACGGAAGTTCCCTGCAGGCAATAACTTCAGGTAGTTCATCAGGTTCAATATTGCTGATGTCCCATAGATATGCAGTCCTTTCGAGGACACTGGACTTTTTTTTATGAGCCGCAGTGCTTCCTCTCTTGCCTTCCTGAACCCTTTCTCATCAGCGATCAGGGGTCTCTTATCTCCCTTTACCACAAGCGCTTTGAGCTTCTTTGAGCCCATGACTGCACCCATGCCCCCGCGCCCGCAGGCATGGGAGTAATCGTTCATCACATTAGCCATGGGAACAAGCCTCTCGCCTGCCCGCCCGATGCACGCCACGCGTCCCTGTGATGAGAGTTTATCAGTGCATGACCTGACGTTCTCGCCCCATAACTCTTTTGCGGGATGTACCCGGATATCATCATTGTTGATAGAGATGTAAACCGGCACTTGCGCCGCTCCTTTTAAAATCACGACATCTATCCCTGCGAATTTCAGTTCTTTCCCAAAGAATCCCCCGCTACTCGAATCGAATATCGTGCCTGTCAGGGGCGATTTTGACACCATGGCATGCCTGCCCGACATTGGCGCGGCGGTACCGGTGAGGGGACCTGTTGCGAAGATGAGGATATTTTCAGGGCTTAACGGGTCGATAGACGGCTCAACGGAATCGTAATACAGTTTCACTCCAAGACCTCTTCCTCCTATGAAAGAATGAAGAATACCTGTATCGCTCTCTGTTTCTGTGATACTGCTGTCTGTCAGATCGATAGTTACGGTTTTTCCTGTCCAGCCGTGCATATGGATTTTACATTGGAGTGATATTGTATTAAATGTATGTTTGTTCGGTCATCCAGAGAAAAAGGAAAGCGGGTTTAAATCGCGCTTATACCATACGATTCCAGTATTACTTCCCCGTTCAGGTGACCTGTGCGATAGGTCTTGCCTGTTTCGAGGTCGTTCACCGTTATTTCCGCAGGCGCGAATACGTTTGCGTCTATCTTGAAGAAATCATACCCTGCGTCCTTGAACGTCTTATAGAAAGGTTTTCCATAATCCTTTGAGGTCGAAGAGGGGACATTCTTGAATTTCTCTTCGTCCATACCCCTTACAGTGAGGAAGACCGAGCCATAATAAATCACGCTGTCATTGGTGCATCCCATTGCCTTCAGGTCGTCCTTGACAACTGGAGCGATTGGCGCGCATCCTGTGCCGCTGACGATTTTTGTTGTGTCGTATCCCAGTTCGTTAAGCTTGAATATCGCAGTCTCCACAACGCGTCCCGATACCTGAACAGAGCCTACAATGCTTGCTGTAGGAGCCACAAGCGCTACCACGTTCGATGCATCGACATGGGATGCTTCTGCGATAGCCTCTATGACCTTCTCATCAGGAAGCTGGTTCGATTCAAGGGCAATTACAGCATAATCGTAATCATCTTCGTATTTGATCCGCTCATATGTTTTCTTGGGTTTAAGAGCAAGCGCCCTTGCAGGACCCGAGCCCATTGCGAAATACTTGTCCACGCTGACCCTCCACCCTGCTTTCTGGGCGCCAAGGCATGATATTGCAGGATGGTCAGTGGTAATATCAACGAACGCAAGCGGTATCTCATTTACCTTATGCACGGATATCGAGCTTGCGCCCAACCCTCCCATACATATATCTGTGAACATCAACCCTGCCTCGTATCCACCATCAACGTTCACACCACAATCTATGACCTTGCTGCCGTTTTTCAGTTCAATTGTTTTGATTTTCAGTTCCTCAGACCAATCCATCATTTCTTCTGCGATTTCCAATCCTTTTTCATTGATGCTTAGCAAATGAATCACCACGCAAAATACAGTAGGCTTATTGGACTTATAAGGTTTTTGAATTTATCCTGGATAGTTAAACTTTAATCCTATGCCCAAGAATAGATATAATAAAAAAATGTTGCAATCGAAGGAGCAGCGGTCATGAAATATCCTCCCACCAATCTCATTCAGGCTGTCGGTCTTGCTGACGCATGGGCGCAGGCAGTGAATTTTGTGATGAAGAACGGCATGCAGATAAAAACGGAATATGGTCCTATGTCAAGGGACATCTGCTCTGTCATCGAGATCCGGGATCCGTATGCAGAGCCCATGCTGCATCCACAGTTCCCGACAAAGGAACTGCATGTGAAAGAATACCTGAAGCAGTGGGAGAGGGATTATGACTGGAAAAAGCAGGGTTTTGAATATAATTACATGGACAGGCTCATCAATTATCCATCGCGCGGGAAGGACGTTGACCAGTTGAAAGCCATTCGCGACCTCCTGCCGCAGGGCGTATCGCGCAGGCGTCAGGCGATAACATGGATACCTGAACGCGACCTTTTTGTAAAGGAAGACCAGCCATGCCTCCAGAGATTATGGGTAAGGGCGCTGGGAGACGGCAATGCAGAAATGCACTGCATGTGGCGATCGCGCGACCTGTTTGCAGCGTGGAACAGCAACATGGTGGGACTTCTCACGATGATAAAGCGGGAAGTGCTTGAACCCAACAAACTCACGCTTGTCAAGGTGGTGGACTTCTGCAATTCGCTGCATATATACGAAGCCGACTGGGAGGCCGCCTCAAAGGTGAAGCCGCTGCCCCGGAGCCCGCAGATGATGAGGTATTAATGCTTCTATGTTAAATATCAGGATGCGATTTTAATTTAAGTTTTCATAGAAAAATATAAATCCATATAAATTAATATTATATACAGGTCAGGAAGCATTATGATAGAATTTGTCCCGTATCTGATGGCGATCTCATTATTGTTTGCGGTCATTGCAGCCTGCATCTCCGTATTGAACTGGATGCACTGGAACAAGATCGAGACAGATACCATGAAAGCCAGGGTTTTTCTCAATAAATCTTTTCTGAAAAGCAATTTCAGACTGACCATTGCCACTGTAGTGATCGTAGGAGGGATGGTGGGCTTGCATTCGCTGATGGAATATCTTGAGCTCACGGGAATTGATATTAAAGGTTTCTATCTTTTTTATTATGGTCTGCTGCCAGTCGCAACTGGATGCCTCATGCTGATGGCATATTCATGGTATAAACTCCTCCATATGAAATTCAGAGAGATATAGAGTGTAATATCGACATCATGCAGTCGTCATATTTTCATGTTCAGACGATAATACTACTTCTTCTGCTCGTCATATCCTATCTCTTCCTTTGTCAGGTAGCACGCAGGATCATCAGCCCAGACATTTCCATAAATAGCCTCGGCGCGCACGCGGAAGTTCCCGTTGCAGATATCGAACCACTTGCATCTCGCGCACCGGTCAGCATTGGCTTTTATAAGGGCTTTTCGGTTCTTGAGACCTTTCATAAGCTCGTTGCTTGTGTCGGTCCATATCTCGCTGAACTTCCTCTCTTTCACATTGCCAAATGAATAATGCCTCCAGAACTGGTCAGCGTGGACTGAGCCGTCCCAGGAGACGCAGGCAATGCCTATTCCTGACGAATTCCCCTGGTTCATCTGCAGAAGTTCAAATACGTCCTTTGCGCGCTTCGGATCTTCCTTCAGGAGTCGGAAATATACATAGGGCCCATCGCAGTGGTTGTCAACCGTGAGCACTTCTATCGGGAAACCTCTCTCATGCATTGCTTTTGTCCTTTCCATAATAAGGTCAAGCGTCTTCCTGCTTTCTTCGTGAGTGAGATCTTCATTCACGAGCTTTGACCCGCGCCCCGCATATACGAGGTGGTAGAAGCATACGCGCGGTATCTTTTCTTTTTCAAGAAGGTCAAATATCGCAGGGATGTCTTTTACGTTCTTCTTATTTATCGTGAAGCGCAGCCCCACCTTGATGCCTTCCGCAAGGCAGTTGCGCATGCCCTGGAGCGCCAGGTCGAAAGCGCCTTTGAATCCGCGGAATTTATCGTTCGTCTCTTTCATGCCGTCAAGGGAAACGCCCACGTATGAAAGCCCTATTTCCTTCAGCACCTTTGCCATCTTTTTATCAATAAGCGTCCCGTTCGTTGAGATCACGGCACGCATGCCCTTTGACTTTGCGTAAAGCGCAAGTTCAGGAAGGTCTGGGCGCATTATTGGTTCGCCGCCTGAAAATAATATCACGGGCGCGCCGAACTGCGCCAGGTCGTCGATGAGTTCCTTTCCCTGCTGCGTTGTCAGTTCATTCGTGTACTCTATGTCCTTTGACTGGGCATAACAGTGCACGCATTTAAGGTTGCAGCGCCGTCCCATGTTCCATACGACAACCGGTTTTTTGTCCTTTGAGAACTGCAACAGATGCGAGGGCAGCTTACCTGATTCTCTCCCGTACCTGAGCGCATCAGATGGTTCAACAGTTCCGCAGTAAAGTTTTGAAATGCCTATCATTTTTTTCTCCTGTATTATTCAAATTCAATGAGCAATCCTTTATGTTCATCGAATTTTACCCGTATCGAATCCACACTATCAGCAATGTCTTTCTCAATATACACGGAAACGCCGCCCTGCCTGAAAGTAACATCACCGGTCAGCGCTGTTTTTACGGGGGTGAG
>JAYTKX010000158.1:0-5384 GCA_043729865.1 Methanobacteriota archaeon | reverse complement strand
ATATTGTTTTGTTGAAAAAAGGGGGATTAGGATTGATGTAAGTGGCTAAAAATTTTACTGTATTAATATTTTAACATCTCTTCGGAGATACTGTTAACTCAGTAAAATATATAACTCTTGCACTGAGTAGGTGCATAATGGTAGAAACGAAAGAGATACTTGATATTTTAGAGAACTACAATAAAGACGAGCTGGCAATAGCCACTGTCTGCTCGCACAGCAGCCTCCAGCTCTTTGACGGCGCAAGAAAAGAAGGTTTCAGGACGATAGGCATCTGCATTGGCGCGCCGCCAAAATTCTACGACGCGTTCCCGAAGGCAAAGCCGGATGAATTCTTCACAGTCAAAAATTATAAGGATATCCTTTCAAAAACAAAAGAACTGGCAGCAAAGAACGCCATAATTATCCCGCACGGCTCTTTCGTGGAGTACCTCGGCGCTGAGAATTTCCAGAAGCTGCGCCTCCCCACTTATGGTAACCGCCGGGTGCTTGAATGGGAATCAGACAGGGACATGAGCAGGAAGTGGCTCGAAGCATCAGGGATAAAGATGCCGAAGCAGATAAAGAACCCCGAGGATATCGATTCGCCCATGATGGTGAAGTATTACGGCGCGAAAGGCGGCATGGGCTTCTTTGTGGTGAAGAATTATTCAGACTTCAAGAAGAGGATAAATCCTGCTGAAAAATACACCATACAGGAATTCGTTCTGGGAACGCGGTATTACATGCATTATTTCTATTCCCCAATAAAGCAGGATGGGTACGCTCTGAGCAAGGGAACTCTTGAACTCCTTGGCATCGACAGGCGCGTGGAGTCCAATGCTGATGAGATATTCAGGATAGGCTCGCCAACTGAGCTTGCAGAGGCTGAGATATATCCCACATTCGTTGTGACCGGCAATATTCCACTTATCGTGAGGGAATCGCTTCTTCCAAGGATATTTGACATGGGTGAACGGGTAGTTGAGAAATCGCTTGAACTGTTCGGGGGAATGATCGGTCCGTTCTGCCTTGAGGCTGTTGTAACTGACACACTGGAACTCAAGGTATTTGAGATATCGGCGCGCATCGTCGCAGGGACGAACCTCTTCATATCGGGTTCTCCATACTCCGACCTTGTGGATGAGAAACTCTCCATGGGACGGCGCATCGCGCGCGAAATCAAAATGGCGCGGGATACGGGACGTCTCTCAGAGGTCATCTCATGAAATCAGAATACGATGTCATAATAGTAGGCGCCGGTCCTGCAGGCATGTTCGCTGCAGACGAGCTTGCAGGCAGGCTGGATACGCTCATCATAGACCAGGGACGAGATATCAATAAGCGTGAATGCAAGATGAAGCGGCGCGGCATCTGCACGCACTGCGATCCGTGCGATATCATGTGCGGCGTAGGCGGTGCGGGGACTTATTCTGACGGGACGCTGAATCTGCGTCCTGATGTGGGAGGCGACCTTGCAGAGCAGACTGGAGACGCTGAGTACGCCTGGGAACTTGTCGATCATGTGGATAAGGTGTTCGTGCGTTACGGCGCGCCAGAGCATTTGTATATCCCGAAAGGCGAGGAGGTCGAACTCCTGAAACGCAGGGCTGCGGCTGTGGGTGCGCGGTTTATCGAGATTACACAGAGGCATATGGGGTCTGATAACGCCCCCAAGGTCATAGGGAACTTTGAGAAAGACCTTAAGGACAGGGGTATTGAATTCCTTCTCAGCACGAAAGTGGAGGATCTGATAATTGAGGATAATGCCTGTGTGGGCGTGGTATTGAAAGATGGTTCAGAAATACGCTCGCGTTTTACGATAATCGCTCCGGGGAGGGTCGGAGCGACGTGGATAGATGAGGTCGTCAAGAAGCATAAGATAGGAGCAAAATATGCACCCATCGACGTTGGCGTGAGAGTGGAAGTTCCTGCAATTGTCATGGATCCGATAACGAAGATCAACCGCGACCCGAAGTTCCATATCCAGACAAAGACCTATGATGATTTCGTAAGGACGTTCTGTACCAATGAGCACGGATTTGTTGTCAAGGAAGAGTACGAGGGATTCATAGCGACGAATGGGCACTCCATGATAAATCAGGAATCAGAGAACACTAATTTCGCATTCCTGGTGAGGGTGGAACTCACAGAACCAATAGAGAACACAGTCCGTTACGGGCGCAGCATTGCGAAGCTTGCAACGACCATCGGCGGCGGGAAGCCGGTGCTCCAGAGGATGGGCGACCTGCGAAGAGGAAGACGAAGCACTGAAGCAAGGCTCAGGAAGAATTCTGTGATAAATACCCTGAAGGACGTGACCCCGGGGGATATTTCGATGGCGCTGCCTCATCGCATTGTTACAGATATAAGGGAAGGGCTTGAGGTGCTCAACGAAATAATACCAGGTGTTGCATCTGATTCCACGCTCCTGTACGCGCCTGAGGTGAAGTTCTATTCAATGCAGGTGCTGGTGGACAGGAATATGGAGAGTTCGGTGAAGAATTTGTTCGCTGCCGGGGACGGCGCGGGGCTGTCGAGGGATATCGTGAATGCCGCGGCGACCGGGGTTATTGCGGCAAGAGGGATATTGAAGAAGGCGGGGTGATTGCAGAGCACTTGAATATTACAGTTCATCAATCATCTTTTATCATTTTTTCAAATCGAATAATATACGCAGTTTCGCAGCAACTTGTTTTTTCATTTCAGGAGATAACTCTCCCAACTCTCTGCATATCAATGAAGTAGTGACTGTCATAAGGCGGTGTAATCGCAGTGCCGATGATACACGCAAGCCAGTTACATTGAAATTCTTATTATTACTATCCAGAATAACATCTGTTTCCAGAAATTCCTGATTTATATTACTGGTAATAAATGCCAGAATAACATGGCGATGCGGTCCAATTGAATCAGTCAGGCATACAGCAGGTCGCACTTTTTCTGCCGATAAATCGTCGAATGGGAAAGGAACGAGAACTATTTTACCTTTTGTCATGGAATGGTTTTCCATCCGTTAATGAATATATATCTTCTTCCGGTTCTTTCAAAAAATCAAAAGACGGATCTTTCGCTGCTGCATACAGCCACTCTTTCTCATTAATATCAGCATCTTCTGGCAGCAGGATGATGACACGAACTCTTGCCGGACCTTTAATAGGCAGTTGCTCATCCAAGAAAAGATGATGGTTCTTATCAATCATTCCTGTGGTTTCAATAGCCTTGAATGCACTTTCCAAATCTGTTCACTTCCTAGATATTTTTCATTTTGTTAACTGTTTTTTAAGAAATCATAGTTTTCAGAGAACTTATAACTATCTTCAGATGATATTCATAATAAAAGCTAATCGTTTTGCATCAGCAAAGAACATCAAAGATGGATCATTACATTCAGGATCCCGAACATCTGGCTTGATGATAATAACCTTGCAAACAGTGAGGTCAGGATGGTCAGGTGGGACGGCAATAAATGGATACAGATTGAAACAAAACTGTTCATGAAGAATTCCGTTATTAATTATTTGAAGGTTGTGACCCCGGGGGATATTTCGATGGCGCTGCCTCATCGAATTGTTACAGATATAAGGGAAGGGCTTGAGGTGTTGAATGAGATAATACCGGGTGTTGCATCTGATTCCACGCTACTGTACGCGCCTGAGGTGAAGTTCTATTCGATGCAGGTGCTGGTGGACAGGAACATGGAGAGTTCGGTGAAGAACCTGTTCGCGGCGGGTGACGGCGCGGGGCTGTCGAGGGATATCGTGAATGCTGCGGCGACAGGAGTTCTTGCGGCGAGGGGGATATTGAAGAAAGCGGGATAGAGTTAATCTTTTTTTTTTAAAAATAACAGAAATGTTATATAACAAAATTGTTAGATGATGTATCCATGACAATGTATCGCATCCACGCCCCAATATCAACCCCCCGACCTCCCCCACTCATGCGTACATGTCTTCCGCCTGGAAATGACACCTCTCTTGCTGTCAAGAAACATTTAATACCCTGCCACGCTATCAAACCCGCTGCAACAATGGACTCGTGGGGTAGCCAGGATATCCTGGCGGGCTTCGAACCCGCAGACCCGCGTTCGAATCGCGGCGAGTCCGTCTTTCTGACATTGTGATAGAACACGGATTTCACGGATGACACGGATACGCACGGTATCCGTGAAAATCCGTCCAATCTGTGTATTCCGTGTTCCAGATTTCTTGATCGATGATTAATTGACCACTTTTACAGCGAACTCATTCTCATACTCCTGAAAGCCCGCAGCCCTGACAGTGAGTTTCAGATATCCTTCCTGCGCCTTTAATTCGAGTTCGCTCTTATTGAATTTCAGCACCGTATCTCCCCTGCTGTCAGTGACATTTATCGCTGCCGCTGACATCCCGGTGAGCGCAACGCTTGCTTTTACAACCGGCGTCCCGTCTTTTGAGTTTATGACCTCAACTGGCAGTTCAATGATGTCAGGGGATTCTGACAATATGATCAGGTTGCTGCCGTTCATATTTGCGTGCATGGGCTTTGGCATGGCAGCTTCGCTGTTGCTTATGAAAGCCAGCATCGCGGCAAGGCCTACCATTCCTACGATGGTAAGCACGACCATCTTTATCGGAAGTCCAAGAGCCATATTATACTCTGTTATTTCCTTGTCTGATATAGAAGAACTGCTTTTTCGTCCTCGTAATCGTAGAATCCATTGGCTTTTACTATAAGCTTTAGCTCTAACGTTTGTTGGTTTGGTCTGAGGGTCACCATTGTCCCTCCTCCACCTCCAGATCCTCCAAGGATTATGTACGCATCACCATTAGAGTCAGTCTGATCTGATCCAAACCCTCCCCCCCCGCTCATTGTTGAGCTTGCTTTCTGAACAGGATTATTATTCTTATCGTAAACTTTGATTCTTACTTTGACCTGTTGTTCCCCTTCACCGATCATTTTCGCAGAATTCCCATCTGTAGTTTTATTATTTCCAATTGTAACATTTATTATGTCAACGCTCATGTTCTCTTTGGATTTCGGTATAATTGAAAGCAGCGCAGCGAGCGCAACCATGCCCACCACCAGCATAACAACTATATTGATCGGTAATTCAATCGCACGCTCGTCTTTTGTGAATTTGTTTGATCGCATCATGATACCACTGGTTTTTCTTCTGGGTTAAGGTCGTATTTAAGAATATCGACTTTGTTTTCGAGATTTCATAGATGACAATGAACAATAGAAACAGATAGGGATTGGCAACGAACTCTATACGAACTCGTACGAACTCCGGGCGTTAGTTATAGCAAGAATCTCAAATAATTGTAAATAATTTATGAAAAATAAAAAACCGCAGATAAAGGCGCCCAGAGTCGCGCCTCTGGAGGGCGCATCCACGTATGCCTCCGCAGGGGCATACGTGT